>NZ_JBLGUC010000002.1:0-82778 GCF_050030335.1 Enterobacter cloacae complex sp. 302F9
ATGAATGGATATAACTATATGAATGAGAATGTTTATATCGGCGAGGTTATAGGTCCAGATTGTGAAAGTGTTAACAATAAACTCACCGTCACAAGTAAGGCCACAGTTCAGCCTGTAGCCCTGATGAGATTAAATGTTTTTGTTCCTTCAAGCAGGCCTGCAAAGGGCACTAGAACATCAATCGATGCGACCTCTGTTCTCAAGGATTTGGAATTCTCAAGGCGGGAGGGTTACGACGATATTCGTATAACCGGTGAACGGTTGAGTATGGCCATCGACTTCAAGGTATGGGTCGGTATCATAGAAGCTTTCAGTAAGTACGGTTTAAAAACCAACAGCATTAAGCTTACTTTTCATGAGTTTGCTGGAATGTGCCGCTTTGAGTCTAAGAGATTCGATTCCCGTCTTAGAAAAAGTATTTCAGAAGCTTTGACCAGGATACGTGGCAAGACTATTACCTTTACCCGTAGCGACTCAGAGGGCCTTCAAAAAGTTTCCGTAACAGGTTTGCTTAAGACAGGTGAACTGGATTTTGCAAACGACCAGGTGGAACTTGAAGCTGATCAGCGACTATGGGAACTCTACCAAACTGATTACACTGTTCTGCTACGACATAAGCCGATAAATGCTTTAACCCGAAAGGAAGCAGCTCAGGCCCTGTATACTTTCATCGAAAGTCTGCCTACGAACCCAGTCCCCATATCTTTCAAACGAATACGAGACAGGCTCTCATTGCTCTCTCCGGTAAAGGAACAGAACCGTATCATTAAACTGGCCCTCAAGCAGTTGCAGGATATTGGGTACCTTGACCACAGCATCACCAAAAAAGGTAAAGAGACTTTCATTCTGATCCACCGTCGCTCAGCAAATCTGAAACCAGGAACAGCTGTATAAGGTGTGTTGAAACGGGAGCTCTCTTCTTAAACATTTTGATAGGTGTGTTGTAAGGGGAAGCCTCGCCTTAAACGTCTTAATAGGTGTGTTGTAGCGGGATGAGAACCTGTTAAATGTGTGTTTTTATCTGTATATACTTACGCACCTTCCCACTTCAACACACCTTTTTGGATAGAAGTGAAAAGCAATCCCGCTTCTCCCCACCTTTTACCAAATTTGTCTCACCAACTCCCCACTTCGACACACCGAAGATTCAAAGGCTTCCCACTACACCCCACTTTTTGCTTCACGCGGTCATAACTGGTTGATACTACCCTCCCTAAAGGTAGCCTGGAGTTGAAAGCCGCATTATGCGGTTCTATGGGGATTTCGGATAAAGGCACCACTTTGCCATCTTGTTATCTTGTTATCTTGTTATCTTGTTATCCTAACATCTTGCCAATTTGTTAAGGTATAAAGGTAATTCAATTATAATTCATGTAGTTATTAACTTAATAAGATGTTAACTTAATAAAGATATTGCAATATTGCCGCCTGTTTGGCAATATTAAGTTGTTAACTTAACAACTTAATATGAGGCTGTGATGATAATAGTATTGGGTAGTCAAAAGGGTGGGGTTGGTAAAAGTACACTGGCGGTATCTATAGCTGCGTATCTGATGTCACTGGGCAATCGAGTGATCATTGTCGACGCAGATGACCAGAAATCTGTATTGACCTGGTACAACAATCGTCCTGAAGATCTTCCCCATATTCCGGTTACTGGCGCAACAGGCAACATCAAAGCCATGCTAAAGGAACACGAGAAATCTTATGACTTTGTCATCGCAGACTGTGCTGGCCGCGACAGTGCAGAAATGCGTAGTGGGTTGATGGCCGCTGACGTATTCATTTCTCCGTTGCGGCCTTCTCAGATGGACCTGGATGTAGTGCCTCATACATGCTCTGTTTTTACAGCAGCAAAAGATTTTAATGAGGACGTCCGGGGATATCTCGTTTTAAACATGACGCCCACGAACATGTTTGTCAATGAAGCAAATCAGGCAGCTGACGTACTCAAGGATTATCCTGAAATGCGGCTGGCTAACTCCCGAGTTTGTGATCGAAAAGCGCATCGAGATGCTTGGGCAGAATCAATGACAATATTTGAAACGCAAAATGACAAAGCACAACAAGAAATCGAATCGTTAGTTAAAGAGGTTATTCTGTGAGAAATAGAGCAAATACTCCATCTCGTGATGAGGCAGCGTTTATTAACGGTGGTACTGCTGGTATTGATAATACCAAAGTGACTTCAGAGAGACCATTGGCTGTAAGTAAAGCAAAACCAGTGAGCATTTCCTTTTTTGAAGAAAACTTAAAAGACATTGATGATCTTATAACGGGTGAAATGATTTCAGGTAAAAGCAGAGTGAATCGTTCTGACGTAGTCAGGGCAGCGGTAGAGGCACTAAAAAGTTTATCAAAAACAGAGATATCCAGATTAATCGCAGAAGCAAAACAACGATAATATCTTGTTATCTTGTTATCTTGTTATCTTGTTATCTTGTTATCTTGTTATCTTGTTCAGGATGGTAACACCTTTTATATCGAGGCAATAACTGCGCGATAGTGAAAATTTGGGGGTGGCCTCAGTCCTATACATAAGGGGATATACATGAATTCAAATACTACAATTGCCTTATATTTTTCGCTTGCATTACTATTTACGTTGCTATCAGTGGCTGGTAGCAACCATGATTTAGCAGGAGTTGTATCTCAATTATTCTTTATTTTCATGGCTGCATTTTATTTCTTTAGGGCAATGAGGGCCTTTCTGAACATCATTAATGTGATTGATAGCTGTAGAAGGTGAGGCAGGATAAGCCCCCCATTAAGCTTGGACTGTTTCCCACACAAGAACTACTTTAGGTCGAAACCTGGGGTATACCCATAGTTGACCTATGTAGATTGGTCTGGGGTTAACTTTTTTATCAACGCAACAGCTTCAGCTTCCGGCATGGCGAACTGCACACGATGGCGCGCTGCGACATCGAGCGCAAACACCTTCGTATAGACCTCCGTCGAGCTAATCGATTTGTGGCCCATCAGGCTCTGCAGCACTTTCAGCGGAATACCGGCGTACAGCATGTGCATCGCGTAGGAGTGACGGAACGTATGGGGGGTCACCGGTACTGAGAACGTCACCCCGTCGGCCGCTGCGGCCTCCACCGCTTCGCTAAGCCAGGTGCGGACGGTACGGTCTGTGATCTCCCAGATACGCGCCTTCTCAATTCTGCCGGTGTGCTTGTTTCGTCTTTCCAGCGGAATTTTCAGGGTGGCCACCATCATCTGTAGCTGGCTGACGTAGTGGTGATCGGAAAGCGGAACAAGACGATGGACCTGACTGCCTGCGGGAGCACGACCTGCCGTCCTGGCCGCTTTCTCGGCGCGCTGCTTGAGCGTGGCCAGCTGCACGAACGGATACGGCGGCGTCAGTGAAAAATCCCCCCGGGTCAGCGCGAGCGCTTCATTAATGCGCGCGCCGGTGTTCCACAGCGTCGCCAGCAGCATCTTGCGGTGAAGATCCGGCACGTAATGGAGCAGGGCGCTGACTTCCGGCGCCAGCAGGTATTTCGGCAGTTCATCCTGCACGAGCGCCATCTGGCGCAGGGCGAGGGCGGCAGGGTAATCGATGGCCACCGGAAGCAATGTTCCGGGAGATGACGGAGATCCAACTGGAACCAGGTTATTCATAATTTCTGTTAACTTTTTTCTTTGCCGAGAATTTTCTTCGTAATATTACCGGAGTCAGGATGACTAACCAGCCAGCGACGGCCAGCCAGAAAACAGACGAAGTCGCAAACAAAACTACCCCGTCAGTGATTACAGACCCGATATTTTCGGGCACTGGTTTCAGTCCTCTTCAGTGTGTGGCTATGGAACGGGAACATTCATGCCCCCAACATCCACTTGATAAAGTCCAGAAAAGTCACCACGCCCCCCCAGAACAGGATCAGGTCGCGGTATTTATCCCACAGGTTAAAAAAGGGATGTGCCTGCAGGTCAACGAGCTCCTCACTTTGTGAGGCAAGATCCCTTTCCAGCTCCAGGATTCTTTTCTGCGACTGAGCACACAGGGTAGCCAGCCGGATGACCCCGGTTGCCCGTTGCGCCACCTCCAGGTCTGAATCCCCGATCTGCGGCAGAGACAGTGTTTCTGCCCGCAGTGGCAGGGCATCACATTTCTCGTCCGGGAGCTGGCCCCCTTTTCTGTGCCACAGATGATAAAAAGGACGATTCTTATGTGAAGCAATCAACTGTTTTTGCGACCGTTTTTTGCCTTCGAGCTGCACGATTTTTTCCTGCAGCCCGCGATAACAGTCTTCCAGACGGCGTACCCCGGATGCCAGTGGCTCCACCCGGAGCGTTGAATACCTGCCCCGCGGCAACTGCAGTTCGTCTGCCCGCAGCGGCATTGAGCGGGTTTCCCCGGCCGGGAACCGGAACCCCATTGCGTGCCACAGCCTGTCCCTCCGGATCTTGTTTTCTTCTTTTTCTTCATCAACCTGGGAAATTTCAATCGGCAAAACCCGGGTTTCTGGCGGAAGGCATCTGGCCCAGAGCACAAACTGCTGCGTGATCCAGGTACCCAGGCCGTGTCCCCGCAGGCGCTCTTCCAGTCTGAATTCCTCTGTAAACAGGTGCAGGGAACTCAGTAGAGGCCAGTAGTTTGCAGTGAAAGTCTGAGTCTTCGTCTGTTCAGTATCGGCCAGATACAGTGTCATTATGCAGGAGGCCCGATACAACGCGTCGGAATTACGTTCAGAAGCCGGGTCCCACGATTCCTCCCTGCTCAGAATGACGACCAGATTTTCCTCCTGGCGGGTACTGTTATTTGTAATGATATCCGCCAGTGTCACGAGCCACATTGTTTTGTCGACATCAGCCCGGGTCACGCCGTCGGTCATCTTTTTTTCCCTCAGGGTTATACCCTGCAACTGTCAGCAGTTATCAGATAGGGCAGTGTCCCCTGTCGTCGCGAAAGACGGCAGGCCATCCGCTCCGGAGGAGCAGTTCAGTACAGTCACCGTGTGAGGGTTAATCTCTGCGTCAATGGCTTCGTTTTGACATCCTCCCCGTCCTTCAATGTCAAATTCCCCAGAACATCAGGTTTATCGCATTTTTGATGTCATTTTCCCGGTGGCGGAGATCGGCCACTTCCTCCCCGGTGACGGAGGCCGGGACGCTGGCCATGTCCGTGGTCATCAGGCGCCAGCTCTCGTCCCCGATGTGCACCACCGGATAGAGCTCACGGGAGACCTTATCCGACAGCAGCCGGGCGCTGGCCAGCGGGATCACCATCCGCCGCCCGGGGGTATCGATGATGTCACTCTGCACATCCACGAACAGACGATAGCGGCTCTCTCTTTTATAGGCATAAACCTTAAACTGCATCTCACCAGTCCCTGTTTTCGTCGGCGAATGAACCGTTCATTTCAATAAACCGGGCAACCTCGGCCATCCCTTCCTGATTTTCAGCCTGCCAGCGTTCGGCACGCAAACGGCGGGCCTCATTCTGCATGGCCGTGTTCACCAGACCGGATATATTGACGTCCGCGGATTTCAGTAGCTGATAACTGTCGCTGTCTATGGTGACGGTGATGCGCTGCTTCATAATGCACTCCTGAATACATACTAATGATATGCATATCAGTATAGCTTAATGATGCAGCTGACACACGCCCGGCTGAAGCATACTGTTATGTCGCTATTCATTTCACACCGTGAAACTCACATAAAAAATAATCAACCAGGATATAACAATCATCCATACAGTCACGACATTAAATTACCGGACAGCCGTTCCGGTCGGATCCGACTTTTCACGTTTAGCGAAGTTTCCGGAAGTGTACCACGGCCAGGGAATAAGCAAAGCGTCCTTTTAGGGTGGTGAGCGGCCGGTCACGGGGCAGGGGAGGGACACAACATATAGCGTCACTGTCAGCCAGGAACACCGCTACATCTTGTGTTTCCTGGCCGCTGCGCGCCGGGGGCAGGAACGAAGATCCGGAACAACATCTTTTCGGATCTCAGGAGAGGAAGAGAGAGATTATTGCAGGATAAGCACAAAAAAGAGTGAATTGTTGTGATGAGTGGATTATTGCTGTAAATATCGCAATTCAAATTAATTATTAACAACAAAGCAATTTAACAGCGACCCCATCCGGGGTCACCTTAATTTTGCTCAGCGATGTTCAAACCGCACCACTGGTGTATCGGTAATTTCCATCTCCATTTCCCAGAGCGTTTTCATCACACCTTCAAGTGGATCACCGTTGCTGCGGTAGAAAGTGTTAAAAAGGGTTCCATCCGGATACCTGAACAACCTGAGTTCACCAAAGGATTCAGCACTGACCATAAGTGAAAATTTCTGTTCGGAATTGAGGACAAGGTAAATAAGACAGTTATTGATCCTGAAGGGCAGAGAGCGGCTACCTCTGGCCGATACATCAACATGTATGCTAAACGCGTCATGCCTTGCCGGCTGGTAGACCAGCTCCCTCAGTTCTTCGCTGAAGCGGGAACCATAGATCATCAGAATGTAGTTATTCTGATCAGCGGACCGTTGCGCGACTTCCATTAAGAGCGTTTCGAGATTATTGACCTCAATTGTTAATTTAGCCTGTGATTTCCACAGTTCATAATGCAGTCTGTGGAGAATATTTCTCTTCACTTCTGATACCGAAGGAAAATCTCCGTAGACATTCTGATTAAGATCTCTGGCAACATAATCTTTGGAAACACCAACAGGAATGTATCTCACCAGCCAGTTGCGATCACATTCTGAATTTTGAGTAAACGTGAAGTATTTAAGCAGAACATCTTCAGACAATGCCCCAGGAAGTTCGTTTGTAAGACGAGTATCAGTATTTCTGAGTCGCTCCTGGTCTACTTCAGCAGCAACGATATCTGCCGTTTTACTACGGTTGAAGACATCTATGTATTTATCCAGAACATCATTAAAGAACACCACATTCGTTGCATAATCCGCTTCTGAAATAATATAACCTTCATAAGGAACTGAAGGGTCTCGTTTCAGTCGTTCAAGAATAGAAATTATTCTGTCTTTACTGAAATAGGAAAACAACCTTCCCGCCAGGGCTTCATTAACGCGCTGCGTAACCTGTTCAGCTGGTCGCGCGAGCTTTATGGCCAGTAAGGAGAACGCTCCGTAGAGGCTGCCAATATCCTCATTTACTCCTGTATACACCCGCCCGGGAATGTAAGGCCTTTCATTATATGAGTTCATAACCTCAATGGTTTCGGATAACCCGCTGTACCAGCTTGTATTCGTATGCAGATTACAGTGCTCAATTCTCAGTATCATGTCAATGATATCGACAGAACATCTGAATGCAGGTGTCAGCGTGTCATGTGTATCTCTATCTTCATATAATTCAGACATAATGAGATGATTTACAAGATCGGCTAAGTCTATATTTTTTTGCGGTTCAAAATGAGCAATAAGATACCCTGCCATTAACAACCGCAAATCAGATAAGGCATTTGCAAACATAATGGACAAAGCCGCATCTTTTTTATACATGCTGCCCCTGAGTAACATATCCCACTGCGGTTCTGTCTCCTTCAGGGACAGATAATCCGGAGTCAGGAAGAAACTGTGCCAGCGGTACTCTTCCTCCCAGTACCGTGTAAACCGGTTCTGATTAAACCAGAGGCAGAGAACGTCGTGAGCATATCGCACGGAAGAGGCATTATCGGCAACCACTGACGGAATAAGAAGCCTGACGGTATTATGCAGATGATACATCAGGCGGCCAGTAGAATCTTCACTCCCGGGTTTGCCAGTGATCGTGGTCATACTCCAGCCTTCCCACAGTCCGATGAACTCGCGGATAAGGGCCTGGTGAGTCAGCTCCTGGCTGGCCGAGAGGGGGCCCCCCAGTCCCGCTTTCCAGTCGTTTAACACATGCCACACCCTGAAAAGCGAAAGTAAAAACTGTCTGAAATCGGTAAAACACGTGCTCTGTGTTTTTCTGTACACATGCAATGGAATGGCCATCGATTCACGGAAATATTCGCCTGAATATTCCGTTGATTTTACGGATTCACGAAAAAACTTTCTCAATTCATAATGGAATGAATCACTGAAAGTATGGCTAAAACCTGATTCTTTTACTTCATCCAGATAATTTTTATCAACCCCGTAATTGTAACTTCTTTTGATAGAGGTATAGGTATCTGTTAATCTTTCAATTCCTGCTCTGAAGACGCTAATATTTTTATCATTAAGTGCATCGTAAGCCTCACCAAAGAAATCAAAAGTAATATCATCCAGATCCCTTTTCTTCTCAGGGCGTCCTGTTATAATACAACGGATAAATAACCACCGCCACAATCCTGAAACAGGCTTGATATTTTTCAATGACATTAAAGTCAGTTCACCGGAACGAACACCAAAGGAGGGCAGAATGATAATTTCCGCATCCTGCCCATCTACCGCCTCTAGCCTTCTCAGCAGAAATAAAAATGGCCTTATATAAATGTCTGTAACAACATCACCTTTACTGACATTAGATTTAACATGAAGCATCTCGTTTTTCTCAGAGATTGAGTAAGGCAGTATTTTAATATTACCGAGGTAATTTTCACCTACGTTAGCCCCCGGGTAGCGCAGCCACGCCAGAATATATGCTTTTTGTATGTAGTCATCCACTATCTGAGACAAAAAAAACTTATTCAATAGTCGATCGCGCTTGCTCTCATCCAGGACATTCAGACTGGAGACGAAGAACCAGATAGACAGAATAATATTGAAAAGCATCCACACAAAAGCAGTAACGGCGAAAGCTGTATTAAGATATCTGTCACCAACAGATAACATCATACCGCCCACCACAATAAATGCGGCAAGTGACAGTCCACTCAGACCAGAAAACAAATATCCGGAATGAAGTTGATATGCTGACTGAATATGCATCCTTGCTGATTTTTTTTGAAACAGAACACTTATAAGGCCCACGACAAGTGGAAAAACGATACCGATAATAGTCAACTGGCTACCCAGTAAATTAGACATCCAACCTGAAAGCGTGGTAATGCCCTTAAAATGCTGCAGAGCGAAAGGTTGTAATACAGGGCGAAAATATTCGACCACGCAAACAGCCCCGAAGGCTGCGGACCAGAGGACCAGCATAGCCCGGATGTAATGGGTGGTGCAGGCAATAAGTATTCTCTCCACCCGGTTCCAGCGAAGTTTTTTGTAATCCTGGTTCGACTTCAGGCTCCGTCGGAGTTCAGCTCTCACCTGCCATGAGACACTTTTAAGAAGTTTTCCAAACATAGATATCCTGCGTGTTCCATAAGAAATTTTATGAATAATAAGCGGTAGGGACCTTTTTTTCTCTGGAAAATGTCACCCGATGCCCTTCGTGCAAAGTTCGTCACCCTGTTATCCGATTTAGACAATTTTCGGATCTGCGCGGCGGGAATCCCTCAAGAGATATGATAATCAAACCAGACGCATAAAATCATACTGAGTGTGATATTTATCATTAACCAAATAATCATATCTGATATGATGTTTGTCACATAGGAACTAAATCATATAGAGTATGATTTTTAACATAACGGGACATCTTCAGACGGAGCGTGCAGGATGGATGAGAAAGAAGTGAATTTTTCACTCAGCTATGAACAGCTGGCCGCGACAACAACAGAGGTCATTGAAGCTATCAAAAAGCGCCAGGATCAGACGACGGCAGCGAAAATTTCCAGTGTGGAAGCTGTCATATTTCTGTGGTCTGAGCTTGCTAAAGCAGGGGCATCCGACTTCAGCCCGGTACAGGCTGACCTCCGTCGTTTTCAGGAACGTGTAGCCGGAATGAAAGAATGAATGGAACGGTAAAAAGCCGACGTCCGTCACCGCTGCAGCGGCGGGTGCTGATTGTGCTGGCCGCCCTCGATGCGAAACGTCCGGGGCCGGTGGCGACGCGGGATATCGAGCGGGTGCTGGAGCAGGGCGGGGACGCCCCGGTGTACGGGCCGAACCTGCGCGCCTCCTGCCGGCGCATGGAAGCTGCGGGCTGGCTGCGCACCCTGCGCGCCCCGAACCTGCAGCTGGCCGTCGAGCTGACGGAGGCCGGTCGCGGCATTGCAGAACCGCTCTTCCAGGCAGAACGCGAGGCTGAAACGGCACGACAACGGCTGACAGACGTCCGGCGTCTGCCGTTACGCCAGACGGCTGCCGGTGATGCGGTGGCGCTGCAGCTGGATGACGACCATTACACCATCAGGGAAGCGGCCTACGTGATCCGTCCGGACGGGTCCACCTGCCTGCAGCTGACGGATGCCGGCGGCATACGCCGGATAAAAGAGGGCGATCCCCTGCAGGTGGCCAGCTGGTATCAGACCTGTTTTGATGCAGGACTGCCGGTCACCATCCAGGTGAATGAGAGCCGGGACTGACCGACACCACATGCAAGGAATGAGAACAGAAGAATGAAATTAACAGAACCCAAACTGAATACGCTGATCGATAATCTGAATGCCCTGATTTGTGAGGACAGCCTGCTGACGCGCCAGGAGCGCGAGGATTTGGTCCGGGCCGTCGCCGCCATCGGTGCCATGAAAGCGCGCGTCAGTATGAAGAAGTCCAGCGTTCCGGCAGCGTCGAAACTAAAGGAAGAGAAACAGGAACGTGTGCCCGACCCACGTTTTCCGCATGCCGGCGAACCCTGGCGGGAAGAAGAGGGGACGATGCTGCTTGATGCCCTCGAATCCGTACCGGACGAAGAGGTGGGCGTTCATCTGTTCTGGCTGGCCGAAAAGCTGGGGCGTACCCCCTACAGTGTGGCCTGTAAAATAGCGGTTCTCCGGGACATGCCAGAAGAGTGGAAAGATCAGTACCGCAAGGTTTCGGATGATATCCGCAAGTCAGGCCTGAGCATCAGCGATTATGTTCAGCATAACGGGCTGAATTAACCGCTTTCCGTCCTGTTCTGTCGGTACACGGGGTTGTCTCATAGACAGATCTGAAGCGTACCACTTAAGATAAGCGACTTCTTCCCGGTGCTATTGCATAAATTACATGACCAGACAGGAATGGCTGTTATGCCTCAGACGCTGTACTTCCAGAGACACGCTTGAAAAAGTGATAGAAAAAAACAAATACGATCTGACCGACGACGAACTGGAACCCTTTAAGGAAGGTGCGAATAAGCAGATCATGTCTTCCCAAGCTGACTCGCTGATTAAAATTTCGCGGATCTGGGCCGATTTTTTTCCCGCAAACACATCGAATCAGCCTATTTAGGCTATTTTTTCCACCATTTCTGGCGTTATTTCCGGTTTTTACTGAGATCTCTCCCACTGACGTATCATTTGGTCCACCCGAAACAGGTTGGCCAGGGTGAATAACATCGCCAGTTGGTTATCGTTTTTCAGCAGCCCCTTGTATCTGGCTTTCACGAAGCCGAACTGCCGCTTGATGATGCGAAACGGGTGCTCCACCCTGGCATGGATGCTGGCTTTCATGTATTCGATGTTGATGGCCGTTTTGTTCTTGCGCGGATGCTGCTTCAAGGTTTTTACCTTGCCGGGACGCTCGGCGATCAGCCAGTCCACATCCACCTCGGCCAGCTCCTCGCGCTGTGGCGCTCCTTGGTAGCCGGCATCGGCTGAGACAAATTGCTCCTCTCCATGAAGCAGATTACCCAGCTGATTGAGGTCATGCTCGTTGGCCGCGGTGGTGACCAGGCTGTGGGTCAGGCCACTCTTGGCATCGACACCAATGTGGGCCTTCATGCCAAAGTGCCACTGATTGCCTTTCTTGGTCTGATGCATCTCCGGATCGCGTTGCTGCTCTTTGTTCTTGGTAGAGCTGGGTGCCTCAATGATGGTGGCATCCACCAAAGTGCCTTGGGTCATCATGACGCCTGCTTCGGCCAGCCAGCGATTGATGGTCTTGAACAATTGACGGGCCAGTTGATGCTGCTCGAGCAGGTGGCGGAAATTCATGATGGTGGTGCGATCCGGCAGGGCGCTATCCAGGGATAATCGGGCAAACAGGCGCATGGAGGCGATTTCGTACAGGGCATCTTCCATGGCACCGTCGCTCAGGTTGTACCAATGCTGCATGCAGTGAATACGCAGCATGGTCTCCAGCGGATAGGGCCGTCGGCCATTGCCCGCCTTGGGATAAAACGGCTCGATGACAGCGGTCATATTCTGCCATGGCAGAATATGCTCCATGCGGGAGAGGAAAATCTCTTTTCGGGTCTGACGGCGCTTAGTGCTGAATTCACTATCGGCGAAGGTGAGTTGATGGCTCATGATGTCCCTCTGGGATGCGCTCCGGATGAATATGATGATCTCATATCAGGAACTTGTTCGCACCTTCCTTAGGATTTTCGCCACTGAATAAATTATAATAAATTGATTTTATAAGATATTCGTCATGGGCTATATGACCAGTACGAGTTGCATGCTCTAATGTTTCAGATGCCAGTATATGTGCGGCTTCAGCAAACATCCCAGGCCAACCCTTACTCAGCATAGACAGTCCTTTAAGGACTCTTATCTGAATCTCCCTCATACTCGCACCATCACGTGCAACAGGTAAGAAAAAGTCTTCCAGTAGGTCTTTGATCTGAAGTGGCGCAACATGTACTGAAGGATATATCACTTCAGTTTCATCTATTTTATTCTGCGCGTAAGCGGAGAGTATTCGAACACCTCTGCCAATGACATCAATCGCAGTACCGGGATCGTTTACTGCGGGCGAAAGGGCCCTGCAGGCTATTTCGGCCATGACGCTGAGACAGAATCGGGGATCCTGAGCAAATGAACGCACATCCGAGACAATGATCGTTTCAAGTAAATCGGTACAGATTGATGACTCCTGACCAGAACTCAGGTACAAAACTGGCATCGATGGATGTATGAAACTGCCTGGCTGCGCCACAAGATATACATGACGAGGATCATTGCTCAGCAGACTGCCGAGCTTGACCATGTCAATATATTCAACATAGCCAATTTTCTCCGGATATACGGCAACAGTTCCTTTTGGTTGTTCATTGTTCTCAAGCCATGGATATCCGCCAAGACATGGACTTTTTGCTCTCGCAATAAATGTCTCGATCGCCGCCTGTTCTACTTTTGCTGTTGTCTCACCTACCCTGCCCAGAGAGGTCAAATGCTGTATCCAGCGAAGCAATGTGATGATTATTAAGGCAATGACAACCAGTGTTACAATGAATAAAATGACTCTACCCCTTTCTCCGTAGGCTCCCATATTGAGGGCAATAATCCCTACCAGGCTGAAGAGAAAAGAACCGATAAAAGTGGCCAGTACATTTTGTGTGGTTACGTCTTCTACAACTAAACGCGTGGCTCTGGGCGTCACATTAGTAGTGGCTGAACCGTAAGCGGTGACCATGATACTCAGTGAAAATGTGGTCACCGCCAGCATACTCGATGCCAGTATGTTCAGAATATTATCAACTGCTTCCGCACCAACCTTCACTGATACTGACTCTGGGATCATTGATCTAAAAAGAATAGATAAAAGGGCCGTTATTATTGCTACCATTGCAAATAACGTTGCCCTGAACCATAGTTTTTTAAGTGTCTGCCTGAGAATCCATTGCCAGCGTAAAATCATTCAGCATATCCTTGTATTAAGTTCGGGAAAATAAATGCCGCCCGGCAGGACGGCATTTTTGTATTAACGAACGAGGTGCAGGAAGTGCAGGTGTTTTTCGTACTGGTCCAGTATGTCATTAATCAGCTGTTCCTGATTCCAGCCCATCACATCATAGTTTTGACCGCCTTCTTTCAGATAGACCTCAGCGCGATAATATCGATGTTGCTCAACCTGCTGCTCGTCATTGTCCATTGCAGCCATGGCGAAAGCCGGTGAGTTATAGCCACGAAGTCTCACTTCATAAATAAAGTTCAGCTCATTGCCCAAATCGACTTCAAGCCGAATTCGTTCGTCATCAGTATCACTTATATGGCTTATCGTTCCCTGTTTATTCAGTTCTTCCTGAACCAGCGTCATGGCGGGCTGGATAACGTCGCCCATAAAGCGTTTCACAAGAGAGCGCTTTGGCAGATAAGCGATATTGCGCAAGCGTCTCTGCCATGGAATCGGGTTACGCGCTGCAGTCGGAGCAATAGTCGCCATGCTCAGGCTTTCACGCTTGGTCAAATCCCGACGCAGGGCTTTTAATAATCCGTATATGGATATCAGTAAAATCACTGAGAAAGGTAATGCGCTCGCTATTGTCACGGTTTGCAGCGCGCTCAGTCCCCCCGCAATCAGCAGTGCGATTGCCACAATCCCTATGAGCGAGGCCCAGAAAATTCGCTGCCATACAGGCGTGTTAGCGACGCCACCCGATGCCAGCGTACCAAC
Organism: Enterobacter cloacae complex sp. 302F9; assembly: GCF_050030335.1. Taxonomy (NCBI): domain Bacteria; kingdom Pseudomonadati; phylum Pseudomonadota; class Gammaproteobacteria; order Enterobacterales; family Enterobacteriaceae; genus Enterobacter; species Enterobacter cloacae complex sp. 302F9. The sequence goes on from NZ_JBLGUC010000002.1 coordinate 14,321, forward strand.
AACCATTGCCCCGGAGTCAGCCGAGGTGACAAAGAAGACAATGACCATCGCCATTGCAATAAATGACAGCACGGAAGAAAACGGGAAATGCTCCAGGAAATTAAACAGGGCCAGCGCGACATCCTGCTGAACGGTATTGGCGAGATCAGCCGCCCCCTGGTGCATAATGAGATAGATTGCGCTGTTACCAAACACCGTCATCCACATGAGCGTGAAGCCGGCGGGAACAAACAGCACGCCGGTGACAAACTCGCGAATGGTTCGACCGCGCGAGACTCTTGCGATGAACATCCCCACAAACGGCGACCATGAAAGCCACCATCCCCAGTACAGTAATGTCCAGCCCCCCAGCCAGTTGCTCGACTTAGGTTCATACGCATAAAGGTTAAAAGTTTTACTCACCAGTTCAGAAAGATAACCGCCCGTATTTTCCACAAATGACTTCAGCAGAAGCACGGTTGGTCCCAGACACAGGACCAGCGCCAGCAGCAGCACTGCCAGGCCCAGGTTGAGCTCAGACAGTATACGTATTCCCTTGTCCAGGCCGGACACCACCGAAATCGTCGCTAAACCAGTGATGACAACGATTAGAATCACCTGCACCGTTTCATTAATAGGCACCCCGAAAAGATGATTCAAACCAGCATTCACCTGCAAAACACCGTACCCCAGCGATGTCGCAACGCCAAAGACGGTGCCAATAACGGCGAAAATATCAACCGCATGGCCTACAGGTCCGTATATGCGCTCGCCAATAATGGGATAAAGTGCGGAACGCAGCGTTAAAGGCAGACCGTGACGGTAACTGAAAAAGGCCAGGATCAGTGCCACAATGGCATAGATTGCCCATGCGTGCAGGCCCCAGTGGAAGAACGTCAGGCGCATTGCTTCCTTCGCTGCCGCAACGGTCTCTGGAGTGCCGACAGGAGGTGAAAGATAATGCATCACAGGTTCAGCAACGCCAAAGAACATCAGGCCGATCCCCATCCCTGCCGAGAAAAGCATCGCAAACCAGGAGTGATAGCTAAAATCAGGCTGCGCATGGTCCGGACCCAGTTTGATATCACCGTAGCGTGAGAGTCCCAGGAACGAGACACTCAGTAGAATCAGGGCCACTGCAAGGATGTAGAACCAGCTGGCATTCGTGAAGATTTGTTGCTGAAGTAGTTTAAAATTTTTGTCGGCGACATCCGGGAATACAGCGGCAAAGGCGACAAGAAGGAAAATTAACAAAGCAGATGTAAAGAATACCGCTTTGTTAATCTGGCTTTTAGACTTCTTTTGGATTGTATCATTTTCACTCATAATCATTTATTCCATTAATTAAAATCCGCACTGTATAGAGGGTACTACATCTCAAAGATTAGCAAACTTCAACTTACGATGCGGCGTCAATCGGAATGCAGAGTGCAAGAGTGGCCATACAGATATCCTGTTGATAGTCTGCCAGCCGTCTTCTGGAGCATTTGATTTGCATAAATTGCATCAGATCTGGGGATTCACTTTGATTAGAGCAATATTGAGAATGACTTACTAACGTCTGATGTTGCGTAAAGCGGGCTTTAAGGATGGTCGCAATGTCAGAGGTAAGGACAGACGTTCAGGATGCAAATAATCAGTGCCGGTTCGTCGCTGATTTTCCTTCAGGCTGACTTGTCCAAAACGAGTAACAATCGCCGGTGATGCTGCCAACTTACTGATTTAGTGTATGATGGTGTTTTTGAGGTGCTCCAGTGGCTTCTGTTTCTATCAGCTGTCCCTCCTGTTCAGCTACTGACGGGGTGGTGCGTAACGGCAAAAGCACTGCCGGACATCAGCGCTATCTCTGCTCTCACTGCCGTAAAACATGGCAACTGCAGTTCACTTAGGGGTCCGCTTGGAAAAAGGAAATTATCCTACTATAAGGGCTTCCCCGAACAGTCAACGCCGGTTTTTAATTTCTGTCTGTTCATCAATGAAAGGCAAGGGATAAGACTGCGCTACTATAAACGGTCATGCTGAATCGCTAGTGATTCGGACCCTGATGAAAGACGCTCGTGAGATCCTCCTTCGTTAATCGGATAGTGATATCCAGTAGGATATGCAGATACTTCTCACGGGGGTCTAACCCTTTACCATCAACAATTTACAGTTCAGTTACTACTCAGTTAAATTTTTCATGTTGTTGAATACAGTCTGAAGTCATCGCCGTAATGTAATGATGCCCAGCACAACCTCGCATTCTTGGCGGCGATTGCAACGACAGCACGCCAGTATCCCCGCCTACCAATCAACGAGCAGACCCAACGGCTAAACGGGTCCGTTCTATTCTCTGCCCCTACCATTACAGAACGGGCTCCCTGGACCAGTAGGGTTCGCAGATAGGCATCACCCGCTTTTGTTATCCTGCCAAGCTTTGATTTTCCGCCACTACTGTATTGTGATGGCGTTAGCCCCAACCAGGCTGCCAGTTGGCGCCCGTTCTTAAAATCATGGGCATTGCCAATACTGGCGACCAGCGCACTCGCTGTGGTGGGCCCAACACCTTTCAGTTCCATTAACTGCTGGCTGCGATGATCTGTTTTGGCCACACGAGATAATACCCTGTCATATTCGGCGATTTTCTCTTCAATATTAGTGACATGTGTCAATAGATCATCAATGCACAGCCTAACCTGTACTGGCAGAGTTTCCTTCTGGTCAGAAACAACATGACGCAGAGCATCAGTGCTTTGTGGGGCAATAACCCCGAATTCAGATATCAGGCCCCGAAGACGGTTATACGTTGCTGTTCTTTCCTGGATAAATCCCTGTCTTGTCCGATGTAAGCATTGCATTGCCTGCTGGCTTTCGTCTTTGACTGGTACAAAGCGCATATGCGGCCGCTGCACTGCCTCACAAATAGCTATTGCATCAGCTGCATCATTTTTCCCGGTCTTACCCGCCATGCGATAGGGTGAGACAAATTTCGGAGCCATCAACCGGACATCATGGCCATACTGCCTGAATAATCTTGCCCAATAGTGGGCACCCGAGCAGGCTTCCATTCCAATGACACAGGGAGGTAAACCTGCGATGAGTTCAGAAAGTGCTGCACGCGACACCTTGGGTTTAACCAGAACAGCTTTACCATTTTGGTCAATGCAGTGAACAGCAAACACATTTTTAGCAAGATCGATACCGACAGTGGTGATGGTCATAACGAATCCCTCTGGGTCAATGTTTATCCTATGATTGCACGAAAGTTAATCAGGCGCATATCTAGGGGAAGTCCCTTCCATTCGCTAAGCGCATTTTTTGCACAGATGGCTACCGACTGAACGTAACGTGTGAGTCATGATCAGAAATGTGTTAACTCTAGGAATTGACACGACTTACTGTTTGATGGGGAAATCATGTTTAGCTATCTCAAGGCTATGTATCATCAATCAAAAATTCAGGCTGAACTCAAGGTACAGATACATGAACAAACTACGGTTAATGCTATCTGTCATCACCCTGAATCAATCGAGATCATTGCGGTTTGTTCGACTGATGCGTATTACCGAAAACGTAAGGACGCTGCTTTTCTGACAACCTGTTCTGTGCTCATGCGTACTTTAAAAGATGAATCCGTACCGATGGTACTACGGAAAACAGCATGGCGATTATTGAACGAAAGATACCAACGAATTAAGTTAAATCAGGCTTATAGGATAGAAAATTTCTTGCTTGTTGCCGATTTTGAATATGCTCTCGAAGAACATGATGAACTAGCAGAGTAGTACTAGTGAGGCGATGAATACCGACAGTTAACGTGCATGTGACTTAAACGTCCGAAACCGGTCGGTTTCGTACACCACTTACAGCACATGTCCGAAACTTAGTGAAATTAATTTCGGACACACGTTATAATTCGGACATCCATTTCGTACGGAAAGTTTCCCATGTCACGTGTTTTTGCCTACTGCAGGGTCTCAACTCTGGAACAGACCACAGAAAACCAGCGTCGTGAAATTGAAGCGGCGGGTTTTGCCATCAGATCCCAACGACTTATTGAGGAGCATATCAGTGGCTCGGTTGCTGCCAGCGAACGCCCCGGATTTATCCGGTTGCTAGATCGCATGGAAAATGGGGATGTACTGATTGTCACCAAACTTGACCGTCTGGGTCGTAATGCGATGGATATCCGAAAAACAGTAGAGCAACTGGCGGCTTTAGATATTCGCGTTCATTGTCTCGCACTCGGAGGCGTTGACTTGACCAGTCCGGCCGGAAAAATGACTATGCAGGTAATTTCTGCTGTAGCGGAGTTTGAGCGGGATTTGCTGCTTGAGCGAACGTATTCAGGTATTGCGAGGGCAAAAGCGGCTGGAAAACGCTTCGGTCGCCCCCCCATCCTGAGCGAGGAACAAAAGCAAACAGTGACAGAGCGCCTAAATGCTGGCATCAGTATCAGTGCTATTGCCCGGGAATTTAATACCACCCGCCAGACTATCCTTCGGGTAAAGGCTGGATTGCTGCAAGAGTGAGCGGCTGGGAAGATTATAAAAAAAATCAAATGGTTATTATGAAATAAAACAGCCTGCTGGGTTCTTTTCCCCCTATTTTTTATAAAAGAGTAGACAAAAGAGGTTCGCGATATTAATCTACCAACTAGATGGTTGGTGCTGATTACACCAGCTATACCTTTTATCAAGAAATTACAGGAGCCATTATGTCTACTACCGTTAAACCTTCTGCAGACGCAGCTGCGATCCACAATACCCGTGAAGCAGTTCGCAGCCAGCCTGGCCTGGGTAACCTGACTTTCCAGATGAAAGCCCGTTCCAGCGGCGGATTAACCGTTCGCACAGAGACCGGCGCCACAATCCAGAACGGCGTTATCGATACCAGCCGTGTGGGGAAATTTTCTAATATCGGTGATGAACCCGCAGGTTTACTCGGCACCGATACCGGCATGAGCCCGACTGAATACATCATGCAGGCGCTGGCTGGCTGTTATACCGCCACCCTTACCATGATGGCTGCTGAAAAAGGGATCGACCTGGACGGTATCGAGCTGGATCTTAATTTCGATATCAACCTCAACGGCTTCCTTGGGCTGGACAGCAACGTGCGTAAAGGTGCGAAATCTATTCGCGTCGATGTTCACCTTACGAGCAAGACCGCCAGTCGCGAGGAGTTAGAAGCGCTGGTCAGCGAAATGCAAAAGAATTCGCCAATCCACGATACTCTGGCTAATCCGGTTGAAATGATTACACGCCTGGCGTGATGTCAGAGATGTAATGCTGCCATTCAGAATGCAGGATGGCAGTGACGTTCAGCTCTGCACGATACTGAGTCAGTGATACAACTTGCTACGGAAAAATAGCAACAATATAATCTATCAACTAGTAGATTATATGGAGTAATTATGACAACCATGACACGGGAACGGCTGCTCAGCGAAGCAGAACACCTGATGCGCGAAAAAGGGTATTCAGCATTCAGCTATGCTGATTTATCAAAAATAGTGGGTATCACCAAGGCCAGTATTCATCACCATTTCCCGACCAAAGATATTCTGGGTGAGCAGGTGGTAATACAGGCGTTCTCTGATACACAACGCGTATTTGAGCAGATAGAGGCGACTGAGAAAAGCGCGGAGAGAAGAATTGCGGCTTACATCGATATCTTCGCGCAAAGCCATAAAGCTTCGCTACTGCCACTGTGTTGTGCGTTGTCAGCAGAGACCGCCAATCTGCCTCAGGCAATTACTGTACAGACATCACTTTATTTCGATATGCAAATCGAGTGGCTCACAAAAGTCGTCAGGGCGGGCATGGAGTCAGGTGAGTTTTCATCCCATGCCGAACCATCAGATATTGCTTTGATGATCATTAATGTCTGTGAAGGCTCAAGCGTAGTGGCGCATGCAACGGCCAGACCCGAAGTCTTCGCCAACAGCCTTAAGTATATAAAACTGCTTCTTAATACCCCTCATTCAGGAGAATGACACTATGCTGGACTGGAACAACTATCGCTCAGAGTTAATGCAACGTTTAGGCGAGTTGGGCAAACTGACCCCCGAGACCATGAAAGGCGTGGTTGCCCTGGGCAACGCAGGTAACAAAACTGACCTTTTGGGCGCAAAAGTGCGTGAACTCATTGCCCTGGCGTGCGCAGTCACAACCCGCTGCGACGGCTGTATTGCTTTTCACGCCGACGCCGCTGTGAAAGCCGGTGCAACCGACGCTGAAATTGCTGAAGCGCTGGGCGTGGCGATTAACCTCAACGCTGGCGCGGCGGTCATTTATTCAGCCCGCACTCTGGATGCCGTCGGTCAGGCACGCGGTTAAGCATTAATAAATTCCACGTTAAAAGGGCATTACTGCCCTTTTTTTATGTCCGCAATAGCCTGAGCATATACCGATGCAGGTTTCACACCCGGTATGCGTTTAACTAATTGCCCTTCATGAAATATCAGCACAGACGGCAGCCCCCAGATCTCGTATTTGGTTGTCAGCACCGGCGCCTGATCTACATTGACTTTCCCCACCTGAATATCTCTATCGAGCCGGTCTGCAAACTGACTGAACATTTCTTCGCTGGCCTGACAGGGCGGACACCAGGGTGCAGAGAAACGTACCACCGATATTCCGTTGTACTGCTCTATCTGGCGGAAATTATCTTCGTTATAAGCTGTTAATGTACGCATGGTGATGACCTCGCAAAATGAGTGACAATTCAGAAATGGCTGCGTTATGACAAAAAAATACAACACAGCCATTGACCTACCTACTAGATGGTTGGTATATTGCCACCCATCAGATGTTTATGCAACTCCAGTGCGCGACGTCCAGTCGATGATACTGCCGGGCTGTGCAAATCCCTGCCGGGATACTCCTTTTTGTTTTTTGTGAGGTATACGATGAGTAAGCTTTTCACCCCCTACAATCTGTCTGGCCTGGCGTTAAAAAACCGTGTAGTCATGGCACCGATGACCCGCACCCGCACCATGAATGACGTGCCGGATGAGGTCGTGGCTTTGTACTATGCACAGCGTGCTTCTGCTGGCCTGCTCATCACCGAAGGGATGCCGGTTTCAGAAGAAGGCCGGGGTTACCTTTATACCCCTGGTATCTACAACGACGAACACGTCCAGGGCTGGCGTAAGGTGACACAAGCGGTTCACGCCAAAGGTGGCCGTATTTTCGCGCAGCTCTGGCACGTCGGCCGTATGTCTCACGTCTCTCTTCAGCCAGGCCACATAGCGCCGGTTTCAGCGGGCACCGTTCAGGCGGTCAATACCACCGTTTTTGCGCTGACCGAATCCGGAGAACCGGGCCCGGTTGTACCAAGCCAGCCACGCGCGCTGGAAACGCATGAAGTTAAACGCATCACTGCAGACTTCGTGCACTCCGCACGCCTGGCGATGGAAGCCGGCTTTGACGGCGTGGAAATCATGGCGGCAAACGGATTCATCTTTGACCAGTTCCTCAGTAGCGAACTGAACACCCGCACCGACGAATACGGCGGCTCGGTGGAAAATCGTCAGCGTTTCCTGCTGGAGACCATTGACGCCGTGGCGGAAGCCGTGGGTAACAGCCACGTTGCCGTGCGCCTGTCACCGTTCGGCCGCATTTATGACCTCGCGCCGTATGAAGGTGAAGAGCAAACCTGGTCAGCCATCACCGACGCGCTCGGTCAGCGGGAACTGGCCTACGTACACCTTTACTATCAGCCGGTGTACACCAAAGCGCCACTTCCGGAAGGCTTCCGCCGCCGTTTTCGCAACACGTTTAAAGGCACCATCATCGCTGCCGGCGGTTTTACCCGTGATATCGCAGAGCAGGCTCTGGAAGATGATGAGCTGGATCTGGTGGCATTTGGTGTGCCCTACATCGCTAACCCGGATCTGGTTGAAAGAATGCAAAACGGCTGGCCACTGGCAGAAAGTGACCGCGCCACCTACTACGGCGTCAGTGGTTCCCCGGAAAAAGGCTATACCGATTACCCGGTCTGGCAGGCGCAATAAATCCCATACGGTCGCGGTTCTCTGATAAGTGAGATCCGACCGCCCAACGTCTTTGAGGAATCATTATGCAAACGCTGAAACCCACCCTTACCATCGATATCTGGTCAGATTTGGTCTGCCCGTGGTGCTGGATTGCTAAAAAAAGATTTGAACAGGGTCTGAATCGCTTTGAATTTCGCGACCAGGTGGTGATCCGCCATCACAGCTACCGTCTGGCCGGTGGTACTCCCGCGATGCCTTTTAAGGATGCCATCGTTAAAAAGCTGGGCAGTCAGCATTCAGCGGAGCTGATGATGAATCAGGTGGGCACCGCCGGTAAATCTGAAGGTCTGATCTACAACTTCGACGGCATGATGTTTGGTGATACAGAAGATGCACACACCCTGCTGGTTGCCGCGCGTAAGGCCGGAATTGCGGACGCGGTGGAAGAACGTTTTTATCATGGCAGTATCACCGAAGGTCGCTCTCTCTTTGACCGTCAGCAGCTCGTTGCCATGGCCGTAGAAGCCGGTATGCCGAAAGCTGACGCTGAAGCCGCCCTGGAAAATGACGATTTTCGCGCCACCGTTTCCGACGATGAAGCCCACGCACAGTCTATTGGCCTCAGCGGCGTTCCGGTTTTTGTGATGAACGAAAAATATGCCATCAGCGGGGCTCAGGCAGCAGATAACTTTTTGAATGCCCTGCGTCAGGTCTGGGATGAACAGCAAACCGAATTTTCAGCCACTGCGGGTCAGACCTGCGGAACGGATGGCTGCAGTATTTAATCCGTCAACCGCCGGCAGTTTCACGCTGCCGGCAACGTCTTACCCACCAGTAATGGAGTCAGAAAATGAACACTTTTTTCAAAGGTAAAAAACTGCTCGTCGTCGGCGGTACCAGCGGCATGGGCCTGGCCGTGGCACGCATGGTACTGGAAGCGGGCGGCAGTGTCGTGCTGACCGGGAATAAAAAAGACAAAGCCGAAGCGGTGCAAAAAGAACTGAGCCCTCTGGGACCGGTTGCGGTCATCGCGGCGAACCTGATGACCGAAGAAGGTATGGAAACTATCCGTCAGGAAATTAATGCTCACCATCGCGATATCAGCCTGATGGTGAATGCCGCCGGTATCTTCATGCCCAAAGGATTTACCGAGCACAGCTTTGCCGATTATGACATGTATCTTTCGCTGAACCGAGCCACGTTCTTTATTACACAGGATGTCGTGAAGAACATGCTCGCCGCGAAGCTCGAAGGGTCTATCGTCAACGTCGGTTCGATTGGTGCTCAGGCTGCACTGGGTGACTCGCCGGCCTCGGCCTATTCAATGGCAAAAGCGGGTCTGCATGCCCTGACGCGTAATCTGGCGATTGAGCTGGCCAGCGCGGGTATTCGTGTCAACGCGGTGTCTCCCGGGATTGTTCATACGCCGATATACGAAGGCTTCATGGACAAAGCGGATATCGCAGATGCTATGAAGTCGCTGAACGATTTCCACCCGCTGGGACGCGTCGGAACTGCCGAAGATGTGGCAAACACTATTCTCTTCCTGTTGTCTGACAAAACCTCATGGGTGACGGGCGCTATCTGGGATGTCGATGCGGGCATCATGGCGGTCAGACGATAACCCCGTGACGCTGGCATAAGCCGCCCCTTAAGGGCGGCATTTTTTTGTCGCCAGACATGTCATCAGCAGGCTTCACTAAGAATATTCACGACCTGTTCATCCGTGCCTTTTGTGTTCCCGGCACAGGGTGTTATGCCGGGTTCTGACGACATCCTGACAGGACAAAACGGCCAGAGAGAAAGGAGTTATACACGATGAGGAGCCGGTAACGGAGAGTGATTCCCCTTTAAATAATCCGTGGATCACCATCGCAAACTGTACGGCACCAAAAAGTAACAGCGCACCTGCCCCGGTATCGAGATGGATATAGGCGACAGAGAAGAGCACTGCGTACACCATGAGGTAAAATTCGCTCAGCGGACGCCACAGCGATAATGTAGTTTTTGCGTGATAAAACAAGAAAGGTGACAGGACGAGTGCACCACTGGCCAGCCTGAGGCTGCTGAATGAAAGGGGATCAATGTGGCCTCCCTGCAGGGCCAGACGGCACAGAATAGAGTTTGCAGCAAACGCCAGCATTGCCAGGGATATTTTAAGAATGAGCGCGCAATTGGCCATTCAGTGAGACCTCATAAAATTCTTGTAAACTACCATCTAGTTGGTAGCATAGCGTAAGTGATCACCGAACAGGAAGCAATAATCAGCTTTCAAACTGGAAGGTGAGGACAGGCATTCGGAATGAATTCTGTTTCACATCCCCAGTAGAGGAAGGAAAACGCGTAATGCCAGATGCAGAGCAGAAGATTATTTTTCCCTGCGATCAAACATATGAAATCAGTTTAAGACCTGGAATATCCTATGAAAAAACTAAAATTTACGTTCAAAAATGCGGCTGGTGAAGAACTGGCCGGATTGCTTGAACTTCCTGAAAATCCTAAAGCGTTTGCGCTGTTAGCTCATTGTTTTACGTGTGGCAAAGACCTCAAAGGCGCGGCGCGTATTGCGCGGAAACTGAGGTAATGGTGCCAACTTACTGATTTAGTGTATGATGGTGTTTTTGAGGTGCTCCAGTGGCTTCTGTTTCTATCAGCTGTCCCTCCTGTTCAGCTACTGAAGGCGTGGTGCGTAACGGTAAAAGTACTGCCGGACATCAGCGCTATCTCTGCTCTCACTGCCGTAAAACATGGCAGCTACAGTTCACTTACACCGCTTCTCAACCCGGTACGCATCAGAAAATCATTGATATGGCCATGAATGGCGTCGGATGTCGCGCCAGTGCACGCATTATGGGCGTTGGCCTCAACACGATTTTACGTCACTTAAAAAACTCAGACCGCAGTCGGTAACCTCACGCATACAACCGGGCAGTGACGTCATTGTTTGCGCGGAAATGGACGAACAGTGGGGTTATGTCGGCGCTAAATCACGCCAGCGCTGGTTGTTTTACGCGTATGACAGGATACGGAGGACGGTTGTGGCGCACGTATTCGGTGAACGCACGTTGTCCACGCTGGAGCGTCTTCTGGGCCTGCTGTCGGCCTTTGAGGTCGTGGTATGGATGACGGATGGCTGGCCGCTTTATGAATCACGCCTGAAGGGAGAACTGCACGTTATCAGCAAGCGATATACGCAGCGCATTGAGCGGCATAACCTGAATCTGAGGCAACATCTGGCAAGGCTGGGCAGGAAGTCACTGTCGTTCTCAAAATCGGTGGAGCTGCATGACAAAGTCATCGGGCATTATCTGAACATAAAACACTATCAGTAAGTTGGAGTCATTACCGGCTTACCGTACAATAATTCTCTATATCCAAACTGACCCCTACTCGACCGGCACCGTACTTTACGGGCGGATTTGCCAGAATCAGTCAGGCAGCGCTTCGTGGCAGGTTTACAGCCGTCGCTAAACACCAGGGCGGTTTAACCGCCCTTTTCTTTACCCACAGAAAGCACACTATCACCATGTTCCCCTTCCCCACTACAGAAAACCTTATTCTATGGGCTTGCAGCGCCATCGCACTGTTTGCCGTTGTATTCTTCCGGCGTTCAGTACGCAACCGACGACACAAAAGGAAGCAGCAAAGTGCGCGGCGGGTGCTGGAGCGCATAAAGACGTTGCCGGGCTTCCCACAAAAAATTAACTACCTGAGGAAAATTGATCCTTTTGTGTTTGAAGAACTGTTGCTGGAAGGATTTGAAGCGCATGGCTTCAGAACCATCAGAAACAAACGCTATACCGGCGATGGAGGCATTGACGGCCAGGTAATAATAGGAAAATATCGCTATCTTATTCAGGCTAAACGCTATCGCGGCCATATTGCTTTACAGCACGTACAGGAGTTCGAGAAGTTGCTTAAACGTCATAACTGTCGCGGTCTGTTTTGCCATACCGGGAAAACCGGCGCAGGTTCAAAATCTGTCAGTATTGCCAGTGAACGGATGGAGATTATCAGCGGCCAGCGCCTGATAGATTTGCTCACGCCCGGCAGCTCCTTCACTATCGCAACCGCCCCGCAGACGATGATGAAGCGTACCGCAGCAACACTAGAAACGAGCACCATTGTTAAAGATGCCGGTAAAGAAAATCGATACCATGAGAGTTAATTAAATGAAGTCAGTAACTATAGAAGCAAAAACATTTGCTGAAATGTTAGGAATAACAGAAGGTGAATTAATCTTTGCCATTAAGAAAACTGGCACATTCAAAAACAAGACCATCCCACAACCTCATGAGCCACATAAATCAAATAATAGATTTTTATATTCAGACGTAATGAGGTTTATAGAATCACTAAAAGACAAAGAGAACCGGTAATGACTCCAACTTACTGATAGTGTTTTATGTTCAGATAATGCCCGATGACCTTGTCATGCAGCTCCACCGATTTTGAGAACGACAGTGACTTCCGTCCCAGCCTTGCCAGATGTTGTCTCAGATTCAGGTTATGTCGCTCAATGCGCTGAGTGTAACGCTTGCTGATAACGTGCAGCTTTCCCTTCAGGCGGGATTCATACAGCGGCCAGCCATCCGTCATCCATACCACGACCTCAAAGGCCGACAGCAGGCCCAGAAGACGCTCCAGCGTGGCCAACGTGCGTTACCTAACAATAAACCTGTTTAAATATCCAGATAAAAACATTCAATCTGGGTCAAATGAGTGATACAGTTTCACCCATAAGACCCAATGGAGGCAATATGTCTGAATTTGAATTACTGGCGCAGGATCTGCTTGAGAAAGCAGAAGCGGAAGAACAACTGCGACAGGAAAATGATAAAAAGCTGCTCGGGCAGGTGCTGGAAATCTATGACCAGAAGTACGTGGCTGAACTGCTTAGAAAAGTTGGTAAAAATGAGTGGAGTCGCGAGACTCTTAATCGCTGGATTAATGGTAAGTGCTCACCTAAGACGCTGACGTTAGCCGAAGAGGAACTTCTACGAAAAATGCTTCCGGAAGCGCCTGCACATCACCCTGACTATGCCTTCCGGTTTATTGACCTGTTTGCTGGGATTGGAGGTATACGGAAGGGCTTCGAAACCATCGGTGGCCAGTGCGTTTTTACCAGTGAATGGAATAAAGAGGCTGTGCGCACATATAAAGCTAACTGGTTTAACGATGCTCAGGAACACACTTTCAATCTCGATATTCGGGAAGTCACGCTCAGTGATAAACCTGAAGTACCTGAAAACGATGCCTATGCTTACATTAATGAGCATGTGCCGGATCATGATGTACTTCTAGCAGGTTTCCCCTGTCAACCGTTTAGCCTTGCGGGCGTAAGCAAGAAAAACTCGCTCGGGCGCGCGCATGGTTTCGAATGTGAGGCTCAGGGAACGCTTTTCTTCGATGTGGCGCGTATTATCCGCGCAAAAAAACCTGCCATCTTTGTTCTTGAAAACGTTAAAAACCTGAAGAGCCATGACAAGGGTAAAACCTTTAAAGTCATCATGGATACCCTCGACGAACTGGGCTATGAAGTTGCGGATGCAGCTGAGATGGGCAAAAACGATCCTAAAGTTATCGACGGAAAGCACTTTTTACCTCAGCACCGAGAACGTATCGTTTTGGTCGGTTTCCGCCGTGATCTGAACATTCACCAGGGCTTTACCCTGCGCGATATTAGTCGTTTTTATCCGGAACAGCGTCCGTCATTTGGCGAACTGCTGGAACCCGTGGTTGACAGCAAATATATACTGACGCCGAAACTCTGGGAGTATCTCTATAACTACGCCAAAAAGCACGCAGCTAAGGGTAACGGATTCGGTTTTGGCCTCGTTAATCCTGAAAATAAAGAAAGCATTGCCCGTACGCTTTCTGCTCGCTATCACAAAGACGGGTCTGAAATTCTGATAGACCGTGGCTGGGATATGGCCACAGGTGAAACAGACTTCGCGAACGAAGAAAATCAGGCGCATCGGCCCCGCAGGCTGACTCCGCGAGAGTGCGCGCGCCTTATGGGTTTTGAAAAAGTAGATGGCAGGCCTTTTCGCATTCCTGTGTCAGACACTCAGTCGTACAGGCAGTTCGGTAACTCCGTAGTGGTGCCCGTGTTTGAAGCCGTAGCCAAACTGCTTGAACCTTATATCCTGAAAGCGGTTAATGCCGATTCGTGCAAGGTTGAACGAATCTGATCGCTCCTCCCGGTATTTATGCCGGGAGATAATCTATGGAATATCTGCGTAAAGCCCTGTCAGCTCAGCAATAAACGCACCTAGCGTCATTAGCTCAGCTCTCACCGCCTCCGGGTATTTTTTGTGCAGAGATGATGGCACGACCAATCTGACACCCGACTCCCGCATCTCCCGATATTGAGCCAGAGAAACTCCCTCCTGGAGTGTAAACAGATGCACCTGATGAATTTTATCGGCCTCATTCAGTATCTGACGCCAGCGATCCTTACAGGTAGTCTTGACTGCCAGCATGCGCAGATTTTCTACGGGAAACTCAGTATCGTGGTAAGCCCCTGCGGAAGGGAAAAGGAAATCGGGTTTTTTATTACCTTCTGTGATGGCCTGCGTCGCAAAGTGTCGCAGGCCGTGCTCAATGAATAGATGCTCCAGGTGCAGTTCCAGCGACTTCCCGGCTCTGGATTTACGGCGATTGCTGACAGAATTGGCCAGCGCAATAAATTCATCCACAGAGCCAAATCCTTTCCGGATGATATCCAGAACATGCAGTTCCTCAACCAATAGAAATATGTCGTACTCCACGCGCCGGCGGTCAAGAAGTTGCTCATCCGGATCAAGGGAATTTTTCACATAATGGCTGGCTGCATACTGAATAATTTCACTTCCCGACGGAAAGCGCAGGTGCCAGTCTTCAGGTAGAATATATTTATGATTTACTGGCGCTTGCTGTAGAGATAGTCCGCCTAGAATCTGTCCTGCGGGGCCGGATATAAGCGCTCCGGGTATAACTTCACCAATAGCGGTCTCAATGACGTCCTCTTCATCAGTGCTGGCGCATACCCAAATATTTACTTCCTTACAGTCCCCCCCTTGCTCATCAAGCTTGAAAGCCAGGAGCGTCAGAGCCCCTGTATTTTCAGGATCCTGAAGTGGGCTGCCTCTACCCCAGCGGGTAATCCTTTTTTCATTCCGGGTTTTACCAAAATGACGGCTGTTATAATAAATTGCCCTGGCTTCGCTGTCAGGGCAATCATGCGATGACACATGTGCGGTGAGAAAAACCGAAGGGTTCAGTTCACGGGTATGGTTGATAGACGGAAAGAGTTTTTCAACGATACCTGAAGGGATATAAAGCCCTACCTGGTGACCACCTGTTGCGCCGGTATCGTTGGCGGAAAGGCGTTTGATGTAGACGAAGTAATTCTCACATGCGATCTCAAGTAGCCAGTTGTGGAAAACCGACATAAGCATCCCCTGTTACCCTGAAACTCTACTCACCATTTTTTCATGATTATATACAAACAGTGTCATTTTCAGAAGACGACTGCACCAGTTGATTGGGCGTAATGGCTGTTGTGCAGCCAGCTCCTGACAGTTCAATATCAGAAGTGATCTGCACCAATCTCGACTATGCTCAATACTCGTGTGCACCAAAGCGAGGTGAGCATGGCGACGGAGGCTCTGTTGCAAAGATTGGCGGCAGTCAGAGGTAGGCTGTCGCTCTGCGCCGATCAGGCGGCTGCTGCGAAATGGTGGTTGAGCATGCCCATGGCCTCCGTCAGCGCCGAGGGCCCAATGCCAAAAGCTCTCTCCACAAGGCGCACCTCGCCCCTGATGCCGGGCTGCAGGCACCAGGGGCGAGCCTGTCCTTTGCGCAGGGCTCGCATGACTTCGAATCCCTTGATCGTGGCATAGGCCGTGGGGATCGATTTGAAACCGCGCACCGGCTTGATCAGTATCTTGAGCTTTCCGTGATCGGCCTCGATCACGTTATTGAGATACTTCACCTGCCGGTGGGCCGTCTCCCGGTCCAGCTTTCCTTCGCGCTTCAATTCGGTGATCGCTGCACCATAGCTCGGCGCTTTGTCGGTATTGAGCGTGGCAGGCTTTTCCCAGTGCTTCAGGCCTCGCAGGGCCTTGCCCAGGAACCGCTTCGCTGCCTTGGCGCTGCGGGTCGGCGACAGGTAGAAATCGATCGTGTCGCCCCGCTTGTCGACTGCCCGGTACAGGTAGGTCCACTTGCCCCGCACCTTGAGTAGAGTAAGAGGCAGGGCGTAGTCGGACTATTTCCCTGCCTCTCCTCCCCGAACCGGACGTGCACCTTTCAGCGCATCCGGCTCTCCATTTAAATGCTGGCGAACGCCATTGCCACTTCTGTAAAGCGCGATGTATACGTGTTTCTGGTCTCCGTCCTCAGATAGGGATTACCTTCGGGTAGCCGCCAGCGGAACAGCTTCTTGCCTTGCCCCACCAACCGGTACAGTATTTCGCCGCTGAGCTTGCCGTGATTGGTTTTACCAAATAAAACCCACGTTTTGCTCTGACCCGGTTTCGGTGATTTACACCACCACCTCATCAGGGAAGCGATACCTGTACGGTATTTGCGGGCCAGCCAGTGAGCCAGCTTCCAGAACACGACACGGTCGATATAACTGAAGACTTTGGCCTTAAAATCAACGAACTGATAGAACATGGCCCAGCCTTTCAGTTTTCGGTTGAGTTGTTCAGCCATATCGACTTTGCTTTCACTGTAGTTGCCTGATAACAGTGCTGTCAGCGATGCGGCGAAGTTTCTGGCTTTCTCCTGCGGGATCGTTGAGACCACTCGCATCTCGCCATAACGACTGCGTTTGCGAATGATCCTGTGCCCCAGAAAGATAAAGCCGTCATTAACATGGGTGATTTTAGTCTTATCCATGTTCAGCCTGAGTTTCAGACTGCCTTCGAGCACACCCCGACACTCCTCCCTGATGGCTTCCGCCTGTGCTTTGGTGCCTTTGACGATGAGGACAAAATCATCGGCATAGCGGCAGTACGCCACCGCGGGTTTCCACTGCCAGTTTTCTCTGACCGCCGTACTTCGGCCCCGTTGGATACTGTTATTCCAGTACCACCGATCTTTTCTGGCTTTCCCGCTCAGGTAGCGCTCATGCAGGTATTGATCGAACTCATTCAGCATGATGTTCGATAATAGCGGCGATATAACACCGCCCTGTGGTACACCTTCACTGGCCGCCCGAAAGAGACCGACATCGATATGTCCCGCCTTGATGGTTTTCCACAGCAGAGTCATGAAACGTGCGTCACTGATCCTGCGGCGTACAGCCTTCATCAGCAGTCGATGATGTACGGTGTCGAAGTAACTGGACAGGTCGCCTTCAATCACCCAGCGTCCCCGGGTTTCACCACAGTCTGTGAGCTGTAATTTCACCGTGCGGATCGCGTGGTGGACACTGCGCTCAGGCCGGAAGCCATATGAGAGCGTATGAAAATCACTCTCCCATATCGGCTCCATCGCCATCAGCATGGCCCGCTGAACAATACGATCCCGCAACGCGGGGATACCCAGTGGTCGCAGTTTGCCGTTGCTTTTAGGGATGTAAACCCGTCTGGCGGGCAAGGGCTGGTAGTGGCCTGAGAGTAATTCATCCCTGAGGATTTGCAGCTCAACAGCCAGTCTGGCCTGTAGCATTGTTTTGTTCACGCCATCAACGCCGGGGGTATGGGCCCCCTTTGATGAAAGCGTGATCCGCGCCGCTTCAGCCAGCCATTCTGGTTGTGTTATCAGACGCAGCAGCCGTTGAATCCGTAGGGACGGATCGGTGGCTGCCCATGTGGCAAGCTTGCGTTGCATTTCGCTGATTATCAAAGGTCTTCACCTCGTTAGGTCAGTTAATTCACGTCGCAAACACATTCAAACTGCTTCCCTTCGCCATGTAATGGGCTTTCCCCATCGCGGACTACTACGGAAGCTCCGCCAGCCAGCGCGTCATCGGAGCCATGCCCCCTTAACATCCGTCGCTGACCTTCCCCGGTTTACCTGCCTGGACTCAGGCATACTGAGGAGGCTGCCCGTCGCACTCTTTATCCTTGCTTGCCGCAAGTTGGCAGAAGTCAGCATCGCAAGCGTGATAGACGCTGCTGCCCCGGTGTTTCGCATACATGTCAAAACACCTTCGACCGGCAGTGCTTACGTATCACTGCCAGTTCCTCCTGCACGGCCTGTCAGATCACGTAGGCCGTGGTGACGTTTTCAACCCACAGAGGCGGATTAACGGGTTCATGTTCTTCAGCCTTTCAGTACTTAACCTTGAGGATCATCTCGGCTTAGTGATCTCGCCTCAATCCCCGTTGTCAGCGGGTTACATCACCCTGCGGGCATGCCGCAGGTCACTGCCGCTCAGGTTCTCCACCGTCACACCCGGTGGGATTGTTGGGTTTCTCATCGTGAGTTACCGGTTCAATATTCCAGACAGACTCGCGGTTCATTTAAGCATCCATGCCCGCCCTGAACTCCGGGCACACCGTAGGTTTCATCCAGGCGCCAGCTCGGATCAAAGCCACGCCGCCAGAACCAGCGCAGCCGCTTCTCCATCTCCGGGGCGTAGCACTGGACCCAGCGATAGATCGTCGTATGGTCGACCGAAATGCCGCGTTCCGCCAGCATTTCCTCAAGGTCGCGATAGCTGATCGGATAGCGACAATACCAGCGCACCGCCCACAGGATCACATCACCCTGGAAATGGCGCCACTTGAAATCCGTCATCGTTCCGTCCGTCCAATCTCCGCCAAGCATGCTCAAGCTTCACGATTTTTGCAACAGAGCCCACACGAGTATTGAGCATAGTCGAGATTGGTGCAGATCACTTCTGATATTGAACTGTCAGGAGCTGGCTGCACAACAGCCATTACGCCCAATCAACTGGTGCAGTCGTCTTCTGAAAATGACATTTGGTATCTCTCATAAACGGATGTTTTTGAGAGAACTATCTTCGGCCTTCACACGCACGAAAGGCGGCGAAGCTCCGCCGTTAATCCGTCCGCCGGAGATCTCGCCCAGGCAGGCTGAAGGCCGAGCAAGCCTGACAGGCCCGAAAAGCCCGGCACGGGCGTCGGCGGCGATGACGGCGGCGGCATTATCCAGGGTTGATGATGGAAGTGGAGGATATCGACAACCTCTCGCGCAACCAAGACATCGCGGTCGGACTGCAAGTGATCTTGAAGCCACGGGCCCGTCCCACCCCGACATGGACCTCGATGCCCGAACGGACGTTAGATTTCGAGTTCTAGGCGTTCTGCGATGAAGGTTGGATCCCAGCCGGGATTGAAAGTGTCGACGTGGGTGAATCCGAGCCGCTCGTATAGGCCACGCAGGTTCGGGTGGCAGTCGAGCCGCAGCTTGGCGCACCCCTGCGTTCGCGCGGCATGGCGGCAAGCCTCGATCAGCGCGGAGCTGACACCCCGGCCCGCATGTGTCCGTCGCACCGCGAGCTTGTGCAGATATGCGGCCTCCCCCTTGAGGGCGTCGGGCCAGAACTCGGGATCCTCGGCCGACAAGGTGCAACAGCCGACGATGCCGTCGCTGCAACTCGCGACTAGGAGCTCGGATCTCAGGACGAAGGTCTCCGCGAATGTCCGGTCGATCCGCGCGACGTCCCAGGCGGGCGTTCCCTTGGCGGACATCCACGCCGCAGCGTCGTGCATCAGCCGCACAACCTCGTCGATATCACCCGAGCAGGCGACCCGAACGTTCGGAGGCTCCTCGCTGTCCATTCGCTCCCCTGGCGCGGTATGAACCGCCGCCTCATAGTGCAGTTTGATCCTGACGAGCCCAGCATGTCTGCGCCCACCTTCGCGGAACCTGACCAGGGTCCGCTAGCGGGCGGCCGGAAGGTGAATGCTAGGCATGATCTAACCCTCGGTCTCTGGCGTCGCGACTGCGAAATTTCGCGAGGGTTTCCGAGAAGGTGATTGCGCTTCGCAGATCTCCAGGCGCGTGGGTGCGGACGTAGTCAGCGCCATTGCCGATCGCGTGAAGTTCCGCCGCAAGGCTCGCTGGACCCAGATCCTTTACAGGAAGGCCAACGGTGGCGCCCAAGAAGGATTTCCGCGACACCGAGACCAATAGCGGAAGCCCCAACGCCGACTTCAGCTTTTGAAGGTTCGACAGCACGTGCAGCGATGTTTCCGGTGCGGGGCTCAAGAAAAATCCCATCCCCGGATCGAGGATGAGCCGGTCGGCAGCGACCCCGCTCCGTCGCAAGGCGGAAACCCGCGCCTCGAAGAACCGCACAATCTCGTCGAGCGCGTCTTCGGGTCGAAGGTGACCGGTGCGGGTGGCGATGCCATCCCGCTGCGCTGAGTGCATAACCACCAGCCTGCAGTCCGCCTCAGCAATATCGGGATAGAGCGCAGGGTCAGGAAATCCTTGGATATCGTTCAGGTAGCCCACGCCGCGCTTGAGCGCATAGCGCTGGGTTTCCGGTTGGAAGCTGTCGATTGAAACACGGTGCATCTGATCGGACAGGGCGTCTAAGAGCGGCGCAATACGTCTGATCTCATCGGCCGGCGATACAGGCCTCGCGTCCGGATGGCTGGCGGCCGGTCCGACATCCACGACGTCTGATCCGACTCGCAGCATTTCGATCGCCGCGGTGACAGCGCCGGCGGGGTCTAGCCGCCGGCTCTCATCGAAGAAGGAGTCCTCGGTGAGATTCAGAATGCCGAACACCGTCACCATGGCGTCGGCCTCCGCAGCGACTTCCACGATGGGGATCGGGCGAGCAAAAAGGCAGCAATTATGAGCCCCATACCTACAAAGCCCCACGCATCAAGCTTTTGCCCATGAAGCAACCAGGCAATGGCTGTAATTATGACGACGCCGAGTCCCGACCAGACTGCATAAGCAACACCGACAGGGATGGATTTCAGAACCAGAGAAAGAAAATAAAATGCGATGCCATAACCGATTATGACAACGGCGGAAGGGGCAAGCTTAGTAAAGCCCTCGCTAGATTTTAATGCGGATGTTGCGATTACTTCGCCAACTATTGCGATAACAAGAAAAAGCCAGCCTTTCATGATATATCTCCCAATTTGTGTAGGGCTTATTATGCACGCTTAAAAATAATAAAAGCAGACTTGACCTGATAGTTTGGCTGTGAGCAATTATGTGCTTAGTGCATCTAACGCCGTTATCAATTGCGGTAAGAAGCGTAGCAAGCGAAGCGAACGAAGCTTTTTACCGTCAATTGCATAGCTTTGTTAACCCTTTTGCCAAATTTGATAGCAATAGTTAATGTTTGAGCTAAAGTGTTGCTCAAAAACAACTTCGAAGGTATTGGGAATATTCGGAAAGAAAACATCTCCTTCCGGCTCAATATCAATCGTCGATATATGGAGCGTAGAGGCCATGGGCAATGTTTCTCTGTAAATCTCCCCGCCACCAGACACTATAACGTGATCGGTGAGTTCAGCCAGCCCGTACATGGCCTCTTCGATCGACGGGAATACTATTACGTTGTCATTATCGGCCGTCCAGGCTGAGCGAGTAACGACCGCGTATTTCCTATTAGGGAGTGCTCCCATAGATTCGAACGTCTTGCGGCCCACCAAAAGCCACTGGTTGTACGTCAAGGCTTTAAAGAGTAGCTGCTCTCCTTTCGCGGACCAGGGTATGTGTGGACCGCAACCAATCACTCCGTTTTTCGCTTTTGCAGCCATTAATGATACTTTCACAATTTTGGTTCCGGGTTAACTTTGTTTTAGGGCGACTGCCCTGCTGCGTAACATCGTTGCTGCTCCATAACATCAAACATCGACCCACGGCGTAACGCGCTTGCTGCTTGGATGCCCGAGGCATAGACTGTACAAAAAAACAGTCATAACAAGCCATGAAAACCGCCACTGCGCCGTTACCACCGCTGCGTTCGGTCAAGGTTCTGGACCAGTTGCGTGAGCGCATACGCTACTTGCATTACAGCTTACGAACCGAACAGGCTTATGTCCACTGGGTTCGTGCCTTCATCCGTTTCCACGGTGTGCGTCACCCGGCAACCTTGGGCAGCAGCGAAGTCGAGGCATTTCTGTCCTGGCTGGCGAACGAGCGCAAGGTTTCGGTCTCCACGCATCGTCAGGCATTGGCGGCCTTGCTGTTCTTCTACGGCAAGGTGCTGTGCACGGATCTGCCCTGGCTTCAGGAGATCGGAAGACCTCGGCCGTCGCGGCGCTTGCCGGTGGTGCTGACCCCGGATGAAGTGGTTCGCATCCTCGGTTTTCTGGAAGGCGAGCATCGTTTGTTCGCCCAGCTTCTGTATGGAACGGGCATGCGGATCAGGGCACTGTTGCAAAGTTAGCGATGAGGCAGCCTTTTGTCTTATTCAAAGGCCTTACATTTCAAAAACTCTGCTTACCAGGCGCATTTCGCCCAGGGGATCACCATAATAAAATGCTGAGGCCTGGCCTTTGCGTAGTGCACGCATCACCTCAATACCTTTGATGGTGGCGTAAGCCGTCTTCATGGATTTAAATCCCAGCGTGGCGCCGATTATCCGTTTCAGTTTGCCATGATCGCATTCAATCACGTTGTTCCGGTACTTAATCTGTCGGTGTTCAACGTCAGACGGGCACCGGCCTTCGCGTTTGAGCAGAGCAAGCGCGCGACCATAGGCGGGCGCTTTATCCGTGTTGATGAATCGCGGGATCTGCCACTTCTTCACGTTGTTGAGGATTTTACCCAGAAACCGGTATGCAGCTTTGCTGTTACGACGGGAGGAGAGATAAAAATCGACAGTGCGGCCCCGGCTGTCGACGGCCCGGTACAGATACGCCCAGCGGCCATTGACCTTCACGTAGGTTTCATCCATGTGCCACGGGCAAAGATCGGAAGGGTTACGCCAGTACCAGCGCAGCCGTTTTTCCATTTCAGGCGCATAACGCTGAACCCAGCGGTAAATCGTGGAGTGATCGACATTCACTCCGCGTTCAGCCAGCATCTCCTGCAGCTCACGGTAACTGATGCCGTATTTGCAGTACCAGCGTACGGCCCACAGAATGATGTCACGCTGAAAATGCCGGCCTTTGAATGGGTTCATGTGCAGCTCCATCAGCAAAAGGGGATGATAAGTTTATCACCACCGACTATTTGCAACAGTGCCGCGATCAGTATCCGCACCAGTGGCGACGGCGTTCCCTCCACGCATTCGGGCCGGGCCTCCACTCAACGGCTAACCCCTCGGCCATGAGGGTTTGCCCCACGTCCCGCCCGTCGATCAGCAGGTGAACAAGGCGGCGGTCGTACTTGTCGGCTTGGCCGGAATCGACAACCTCGATGCGCTGAGCGTTGGCAACCAGTTCGCGGAGGCGTGCGGTTGCCTCGCGGCCCTTCGTCAGCTCGGCGTCGCACCTGGGCTTGTAGGTTTCCGGGGTGTCAATCGACAGCAGGCGCAAGCGTTGACCGTTGTATCGTAACCGTCCGGTGATTCCACCTTGAGCCAAATCGCCTGCCGACCAAAAGGCTCGAAGCTTACCACCCGGTCGATTCCGGTCAGATCCAGAAACGCCTCGTCGATGGAGTAGACATCCACTCTCGATGCCAGAGCTTCCAGGGTCGTCATCACCCGCCGGCTTATATCGCCATTTGTGTGGAATAGAGAATCAATTGGAACGGGGGCTTTGCTCGCCCCCCCTTGAACTTCTCATACCCAACCTGTTTGGCTATAGCTACTGAGGAGATCGCGGTGGCCCACCAAATCTTCCGGTCATCCTGTTCAATTACACCGCTAGCCGTACCCAGGAGGTGCCGCAGCGCCTCCTGGAGGCAGAAAGGCGTCGAGCGTATAGGTTGCTGGGCATGCGCGGCGCAAGTTCATCAGAAAACTCAATCCAAGGGCAAGATCGGCCGAGCGGAGATGGCACTGACTCTTATCAACAAGCTCTACGGCATCGAGCGCGACATGGAAGAGGCGGGCGATGCCCAGCGATACCAGACGCGCCAGTCGCAAAGCCAGGCTTTCCTGGAGCAACTGAAAGCTAGGCTGGACAAAACCCCTCCCCAGGTCACGTCGTCAAAGTGCCTTGGGCAAGCAATCAATTGCCTTGCGAGCAACTGGTTAAAGCTGATCCGCTACATCGAAAGGGGGACACCTGCCCATCGACAACAACCCTGCCGAGCGGGCGAGCCACCTTCTCATGTACATATGACCAAAGCGTCGCCCGTCTCCTCCCGTTATGTCATGCCTACCCACGACGGAGTATTGACGGTCTCTGTGCGCCAGAGCATAGTTTTCCCGAAGGGCGCTTAGGTACATATCTTCATGTGCTGTCCAGGCGCAGTTGCGTTTAGAGTACGTGTCCAATCAGTTTTAAATGGGTGTGAACATGAGAGCAGAAACTGAATCGCGGATTTTTTCGGTGGATGAATATGTTCGTCCGTCTAACGGCGAACCGATTCGTTCGGTTGTTCTGGAAACCAATGACTCTGTCGTCGTTGTTTGGCACGCCCACCCTGGGCAGGAAATAGCTTCCCATGTACATCCTCACGGCCAAGATACTTGGACGGTTATCTCAGGTGAAGCCGAATATCATCAAGGTAACGGCATAGTCACTCATCTTAAAGCTGGAGATATTGCGATCGCAAAACCTGGGCAGGTACATGGTGCAATGAACTCTGGCCCCGAACCTTTTATATTTGTTTCAGTGGTTGCGCCGGGCAATGCCGGTTTTGCGTTGGCTGAGAAATAGGCGAAAGGCCTGAGAGGAAACTGATGAATACACGATTATTTACGTTCGCTGGTGGAGAAACGGGTGTTTGGCGCGTTGTTCGGATGGATGCCGTGGCGGGAGCCCCTCTCCCTGGAATCCCCCGGCTCGACGTAGCCGCTGGCTCTGTTTCGCCGCAGCCTTTGGGCACCAAATGGCTTCTTCGCGGGATAACGAGTAACGAGCGTTATGTCGTGCGTGAAGAGAAGGATCGTCTCGTGGCGAAGCAGCCAAGTTTGGGTCGAGCAGAGGCCACCTGTGCCGCCCTGATCCCTATCCGGAAAAACCCCTCATGGTGGGGACTGGCTCAAGACGAACGCCGGAAGATTTTTGAGGAGCAGTCCCGTCACATTCACATTGGGCTCCAATATCTCCCTGCTGTGGCCCGTCGTCTCCACCATTGTCGGGACCTGGGCGAGAGCGAACCCTTCGACTTCTTGACGTGGTTCGAATATTCCCCGTCTGATGAGCCGGGCTTTAACAGGCTTTTGGCCGAACTCCGGGCCTCGGTGGAGTGGAAGTATGTCGACAGAGAAATCGACATCCGGCTAGTGCATGAGCCGGCCTAGTATCAGGTTTAACTGCGATCTCCGTGCGGCATACACCTGCGACACCCGCAGCCCAGCAAAGCCCGGAAAATCTAGTGTGTCTAATAACTTAGGAGTAACACGACACGTATGCCTAGCGAGCCACCAGTCGCTTGGGAAATTTTCTACTTATGGCCTCCTCTTTCTCTCATCGATCTCCCAGGGCATATCCTGCCGTCTAGAGTTGGCACCTTGTCCAGCTTTCGAAGAAGGCTCTCCATACACGTCCGGCCTACACCTTGTTAGGTATGGCCGGTTTCCAGTTGTGAGGCAATAGCTCGTCGATGGCGTTGTTCTTCTGTGTCGGCAGGCGAGTCAGCACATCCTTCAGGTAGGCATAGGGATCATGCCGATTCAGCTTCGCTGACTGTATTAGGGTCATGACCGCAGCCGCACGTTGACCACTGCGCAGTGAACCCGCAAACAGCCAATTGCTGCGCCCCAGCGCCCAGGGTCGGATCTGGTTTTCCACCCAGTTGTTGTCGATGGGCACAGCGCCATCGTCCAGGTAGCGCGTCAGCGCTTCCCAACGTTTGAGGCTGTAATCCAGGGCTTTGGCCGTGCCGGAGCCATCCGGCACTTTCTGGCGATGGGCCAGCATCCACTGATGCAGCGCATCGGCAAGGGGTTTGGCTTTGGTTTGCCGGATTTCCCGCCGCATATCCGGTGGCAGATCTTTGGTTTCCCGCTCGATCTCGTAGAGTCCACCGATGTATTCCAAGGCCTTGGCCGCCAATTCGCTCTTGTTGGCCTCGTGCAGGTCATAGAACTTGCGCCGGGCGTGGGCTATACAGCCGATTTCGGTAATGCCGTTGCCGAACCCGGCCTTGTAGCCAGCGTAATCATCACAGACCAGCTTGCCCCGCCAGTCACCCAGGAAGGTTCGGGCGTGTTCGCCTGCACGGCTGGGTGCGAAGTCGTAAATAGCTGCCTTCAGGTCGGCAAACGGTGTGGTGCAGTAGGCCCAGACGTAGGCCTTGTGGGTTTTCTTCTTGCCCGGGGCCAGCATGCTGACCGGGGTTTCATCGGCATGCAGAACACTGTGTTCCAGCAGAGTATTTCTCAACGCATCCACCAGCGGCTGCAACTGCACACCACAGGCACCCACCCATTCGGCCAGGGTGGAGCGCGGGATTTCCAGGCCGGCACGGCCGAACAGGCACTGTTGCAAAGTTAGCGATGAGGCAGCCTTTTGTCTTATTCAAAGGCCTTACATTTCAAAAACTCTGCTTACCAGGCGCATTTCGCCCAGGGGATCACCATAATAAAATGCTGAGGCCTGGCCTTTGCGTAGTGCACGCATCACCTCAATACCTTTGATGGTGGCGTAAGCCGTCTTCATGGATTTAAATCCCAGCGTGGCGCCGATTATCCGTTTCAGTTTGCCATGATCGCATTCAATCACGTTGTTCCGGTACTTAATCTGTCGGTGTTCAACGTCAGACGGGCACCGGCCTTCGCGTTTGAGCAGAGCAAGCGCGCGACCATAGGCGGGCGCTTTATCCGTGTTGATGAATCGCGGGATCTGCCACTTCTTCACGTTGTTGAGGATTTTACCCAGAAACCGGTATGCAGCTTTGCTGTTACGACGGGAGGAGAGATAAAAATCGACAGTGCGGCCCCGGCTGTCGACGGCCCGGTACAGATACGCCCAGCGGCCATTGACCTTCACGTAGGTTTCATCCATGTGCCACGGGCAAAGATCGGAAGGGTTACGCCAGTACCAGCGCAGCCGTTTTTCCATTTCAGGCGCATAACGCTGAACCCAGCGGTAAATCGTGGAGTGATCGACATTCACTCCGCGTTCAGCCAGCATCTCCTGCAGCTCACGGTAACTGATGCCGTATTTGCAGTACCAGCGTACGGCCCACAGAATGATGTCACGCTGAAAATGCCGGCCTTTGAATGGGTTCATGTGCAGCTCCATCAGCAAAAGGGGATGATAAGTTTATCACCACCGACTATTTGCAACAGTGCCCGAAAAACCACGTTAAGAAAGCAACCTTCTGAAAAGGCGACGTTTATCAGTTTTTTTTCCGGCCATAAAGGGGGCGGAAATTATTCCCTGCACGGGTATTCGCAAGGATTTCGGTAGTGCTCTGGCTCTGCCCCCCATAACCTGGCGGACAGAGCATGATTGGGAAAGCGGTACCCTCACGGCAGAAACGATTGACGCAGGCTATATTTCTATTATTCTGGAAATATAGATAAAGGAGGTATTATGGATTTAAACACTGCTGCAAACGCACTTCGAGAACTGGGCCACCCGACACGTCTCAGCATATACCGGGAGCTGGTCAGGGCGGGTCATGAAGGCCTGCCGGTTGGCGAACTGCAGAAGCACCTTGAGATTCCTGCCTCCACGCTCAGCCATCATCTTTCAGCGCTGATATCCGCTGGACGGCACTGTTGCAAATAGTCGGTGGTGATAAACTTATCATCCCCTTTTGCTGATGGAGCTGCACATGAACCCATTCAAAGGCCGGCATTTTCAGCGTGACATCATTCTGTGGGCCGTACGCTGGTACTGCAAATACGGCATCAGTTACCGTGAGCTGCAGGAGATGCTGGCTGAACGCGGAGTGAATGTCGATCACTCCACGATTTACCGCTGGGTTCAGCGTTATGCGCCTGAAATGGAAAAACGGCTGCGCTGGTACTGGCGTAACCCTTCCGATCTTTGCCCGTGGCACATGGATGAAACCTACGTGAAGGTCAATGGCCGCTGGGCGTATCTG
Organism: Enterobacter cloacae complex sp. 302F9; assembly: GCF_050030335.1. Taxonomy (NCBI): domain Bacteria; kingdom Pseudomonadati; phylum Pseudomonadota; class Gammaproteobacteria; order Enterobacterales; family Enterobacteriaceae; genus Enterobacter; species Enterobacter cloacae complex sp. 302F9. Next base: position 42,336 of record NZ_JBLGUC010000002.1, read on the forward strand.
TACCGGGCCGTCGACAGCCGGGGCCGCACTGTCGATTTTTATCTCTCCTCCCGTCGTAACAGCAAAGCTGCATACCGGTTTCTGGGTAAAATCCTCAACAACGTGAAGAAGTGGCAGATCCCGCGATTCATCAACACGGATAAAGCGCCCGCCTATGGTCGCGCGCTTGCTCTGCTCAAACGCGAAGGCCGGTGCCCGTCTGACGTTGAACACCGACAGATTAAGTACCGGAACAACGTGATTGAATGCGATCATGGCAAACTGAAACGGATAATCGGCGCCACGCTGGGATTTAAATCCATGAAGACGGCTTACGCCACCATCAAAGGTATTGAGGTGATGCGTGCACTACGCAAAGGCCAGGCCTCAGCATTTTATTATGGTGATCCCCTGGGCGAAATGCGCCTGGTAAGCAGAGTTTTTGAAATGTAAGGCCTTTGAATAAGACAAAAGGCTGCCTCATCGCTAACTTTGCAACAGTGCCTCAATATCGGCATATTGGCGCTTATTCCACACTTTTAATGCCGCTGATCCTATACCGCGATAGTCTCCTCCCGCTTCGGCGCCTGCTTGCATAGCCAAGAGCAGTCTGTCAGCCAGTTCACACCCGCTATGTTGCCGATAGCGGTGGCGCATCGCTTGAATCACCTGTTCGCCGGCTAACATATTACCGGCGATAGCCAGGTTTTCCTCCGATAAACTGCCGCACCAAGGCAAACAGCAGCCGCCAGTCCAATCAACACTCTGCCCTTGGCTATCGATAACGATCCATTGCCTTAGATCTCGCCCCTCATCCTCATCGAGCATCATTTGCAAACAGGCCCGCGCATTGATCCCCTGCTGCAGCCATTGCGTCGCCTTCAAGCCAGCCACCGGATTGGTCATGGCTTGTGTCGCAATAGCCCCAGCTAAGCTCGCGCCGTGAAGAACCAATGCCCCGACTGCAGGGCCTGCGGTTGCCGTTGCTGCGCCAATCGCTCCTGTAGTTGTGCAGCGCGCTACGATTGAAAATGTCATTTACACCTCTAAAAATAGACATCGTTCAAATTTATCATTATAAATTATTGCATGGATTTTAATTTATCATCATAAATAAATAAAAAAGACTCATTAATTAACAAAATTGCCACAAATAGAGTTTCAAAAATCATCGATATGCTCAGCTCTGGGAGGTTTTATGAAAATACGTTTAGGGCGGTGGATTGCAGGCATGATACTGCTCTCTCTGTTTTCACAGCCCACCTTAGCCACAAAGTTCCCTGATGTTCTGCTGTTAGGCCAAGTTGCCGAACCGCAATCACTTGACCCACAGGTTGCTACGGCAGCAAACGATTCACGGATTCTGGTTAATATTTATGAGGGGCTCGTGCGTAATGCCGATGGCTCCTTGACGCTTGAGCCGGGGCTGGCAACCTCATGGCAGGTCAGCGACGATGGGCTGACTTATACCTTTCAATTGCGCGACCATATTCAGTTCCACGATGGCACATCGTTTAATGCGCAAGCGGTGAAATTCACTTTTGAAAGAATGCTCGATAAGCATCACCCCTACTATTCCACCGGCCCCTTTCCGCTCTCTTTTTTCTTCTCCGCTATCGATACGATTGATACACCCGACGATTTAACCGTGGTGTTTAAATTAAATAAACCTTTTGCCCCCTTTTTATCTAATTTGGCTACCCCCGCCGGGCTCATTGTGTCCCCTGCTGCGGTGAAGCGATATGGCAAAGATTTTAGTCGACATCCGAACGGTACCGGCCCCTTTAAGTTTGATGAGTGGACCGCCAATCAGCGGGTGGTGGTCTCGGCCAATGACAATTATTGGAATGGCAAGCCGAGCTTAAAGCATGTGGTATTTCGCCCCATAACCGATGCCAATACCCGGGTGGCAGAAATGCTCTCCGGGGGCATTGATGCCATTGTGGAAGTGCCTGCCGATAATGTTCCGCTGTTTGCCAAAGATAATCGCTTTAAGCTCTATGAAGCCACCGGGCCACATGTCTGGTACGGCATGTTGAATGCCTCCCTCCCCCCCTTCGATGATCTGCGGGTGAGACAAGCGGTGAACTACGCGGTTAATAAGCAAAATATCGTTAAATATATTCTTCAGGGGTCTGCCGATGTTGCAGAAGGCCCGATCCCTTCGGCATTTGATTGGGCGTATGATCAACAAACCACCCCCTATCCTTATGATCCTAAAAAAGCGCGGGAGTTGATTAAACAGGCGGGAGCGGAAGGGAAAAAAATCATTTTTTATGTCACTGAAGGAGGGTCGGGAATGTTAGACCCGATCCCGATGGCAACCGCTATTCAAGCTGATTTAAAGGCGGTGGGGCTGTCAGTCGATATTCAGACTTTTGAATGGAATACCTATTTATCTAAAGTGAATGCGGGCCTAAAACAAGCGCATATGGCGGAAATGGCATGGATGACCAACGATCCTGATACCTTGCCATTTCTTACCTTGCATTCAGCATCTTGGCCAGATAAAGGCGGGTTTAATTCAGGTTATTACAGTAATAAACAACTTGATGCCCTGCTCGATAAGGCGCGGATCACCAATGATCTTGCGCAGCGTGCCGCGCTGTATCAACAAGTGCAAAGAATCGTTCATCAAGATGCGCCTTGGTTATTTGTCGCCAATTGGAAGCAAAATGCCGTCGCCAGTGAACATGTCGAAAACTTTAAATTACAGCCGAACTTTAATCTGTTACTGAAAGACGTTCGCAAGCATTAATTTAATGGGGAAAAAATGATGTGGATTTACTGTTTAAAACGCATTTTAGCGACGATTCCCATACTGCTTGGTTTGACGCTGATCGTTTTTTTAATCATGGCGATGATCCCCGGCGACCCGGCTCAAGCCTTACTGGGCCCTTGGGCCACCCCCGAGAACGTGACACGGGTTAAAGCCGAACTGGGTTTAGATAAGCCACTCTATCAACAATACTTTATTTGGATGCACAACCTAATATCGGGAGACTTTGGCCGGTCATTTGTGCTGAATCGTCCGGTTGTCGATGAAGTGCTCGAACGTTTTTCCGCTACTCTGATCCTCGGCGGCTGCGCCTTATTATTAAGCTCGCTACTGGGGCTACTCGCGGGGATCTTTTCTGCCATTCGCCAGTTTAGCTGGAGCGACAGAACCCTCACCCTTGCGGTTTTATTGGGGATCTCAATGCCCTCTTTTTGGATTGGGCTATTGATGATTATGGTGTTCTCCGTTCAGCTCCAGTGGTTTCCTGCCTCTGGGATGTACGACATTTGGCAAGGCGGTGGTTTCAGCGACCTATTGCATCACCTTGTTTTACCTGTGATCACTTTATCCCTGGTGGCCACCGGCGTCATCGCCCGTTTAACCCGCACCGCAATGTTAGAGGTTTTACGCCTCGATTTTATTCGTACTGCAAGGGCCAAAGGGGTGAGTGAGCGGCAGGTTATTTTCCGTCATGCCTTTCGCATGGCGTTGGTGTCGGTGATCCCCGTTATTGGCATTCAAGCTGGCTTTGTCTTCGGCGGGGCTGTCTACATTGAAACCGTCTTTCAGTGGCCGGGGCTGGGTGCGATGCTGGTCAAGGCCGTCGCCACACGCGATTTATTCCTTGTCCAAGGCGGCGTGTTGATCGCTGCTGCCTCTTACGTGTTTATTAATCTGTTTGCCGATGTGCTGCAAGCCATGCTAGACCCGAGGTTGAAATCATGAACCAGACGACAACACCGATTATTCAACACCGCCAACGACAGTCGATAGGCGCTCTGCTGCTCGCTAACCGACTGGCCACCCTGGGCTTAGTGATTATTTCGCTAATCATGATACTTGCACTGTTAGCCCCTTGGTTACCGCTGGACAATCCCGATCAAACCGATCTGGTCAATCGTTTATTACCGGCTTTTTCGTCCGGCCATTTATTAGGAACCGACCATTTAGGCCGTGATATCTTATCTCGCCTATTATGGGGTACCCGGGTATCGCTGATAGTCGGAATATCCGCGACCCTGATTGCGGCTTTTTTTGGCACCCTGATTGGATTAGTCGCCGGCTATGTGGGGCAGCGTACCGATACGGTATTAATGCGCTGTATCGATATGCTAATGGCCTTCCCCTATATTTTATTAGCGCTGGCGATTGTCGCGGTATTGGGTCCTGGACTGTTGAATGCGCTGTATGCCATTGCCTTAGTGAATATCCCGTTCTTTGCGCGAAATATTCGCGGACTCACCGTCGGGTTACGCGACAGAGATTTTGTCCAGGCCGCGCACCTGTCAGGCAAAAATCATTTCCAAGTCTTATTGACCGAAGTTTTACCCAATGTATTACCGATTATTGTCGTCACCATGTCGACCACCATTGGTTGGATGATTTTAGAAACTGCGGGGCTCTCATTCTTGGGCCTTGGTACTCAGCCACCCAATGCCGATCTCGGTTCCATGTTAGGGCAAGGCCGCGCGCAAATGTTTGTTGCCCCTCACGTAGCCTTAGTGCCGGGCGTGATGATTTTCTTGATAGTCATCAGCTTTAACCTATTGGGCGATGGGGTTCGCGATATTCTCGACCCGCGTCTAAAATCAGGTGCCTTACAGCGCTCACAGCCGGTAACTGAAACCGATCGCGTCGATATTCCTGACAAAGCGCTTGGCGAGCAGGCGGTATTAGAAGTCAACGATCTTCGGGTGGCTTTTCGTCAAGGCCAGCATCTGCGCCCCACGGTCAAAGGCATTAGCTTTAGCGTTGCCCGCGGTGAGTGTCTTGGTCTGATCGGGGAAAGCGGCTCGGGTAAGAGCGTAACGGCGTTATCGATCATGGGCCTGCTGGCCTCTCCCCCGGCGGTGATCACCGGCGGTGGAATTTATGTCGAACACGAAGAGATGCTCTCGTTGCCGCTAGCTATTTTACAACGTCGACGCGGAGCCCGTGTGTCGTATATTTTCCAAGATCCGCTCACCACGCTACATCCCCAGTTCTCGATAGGTGCCCAGCTGCAAGAGGCCATTACCGCCCACCAAGCTTTAAGCCATCAAGCGGCAAAAAACCGGGCTATTGAATTACTTGATAGCGTGGGTATTCATCATGCGGCGGAGCAATTTAGCGCTTATCCCCATGAGCTCTCGGGAGGACAACGCCAAAGGGTCGGTATTGCCATGGCATTGGCTAACGATCCTATCTTGATCATCGCCGATGAGCCCACCACCGCTCTTGATGTTACCGTACAGGCGAAGATCCTCGAGTTGCTCAATAAATTGCGCCGGGAGCGTGGGGTTGCATTGCTGTTTATCACCCATGACTTTGCCGTGATCAATCAAATCTGTGACCGGGTCGCGGTCATGCAGCATGGCGAGATTGTCGAGACAGGCGTCACCCAAGCGGTATTGCAAAACCCTCAGCACCCCTATACCCAACGACTGATCGCCAGCGTACCAAAACTGGGTGAAGGTCGTCAGTTTCTTAGCCAAGTTGCTGCCCTTTACCGCCATCAAGCTGATGACAAAGAGCTTAAAATAGCCCAGGAGACATCATGAATCGCGTCATTGAAGTGGATCACGTGGTGAAAACATTTGGTCAACCTCGCGGCCTCTTTCGGCCGAAAAGTCGACAAGTGCATGCTCTGAAAAATATCTCATTATCACTTTATGAAGGGGAAACTTTAGCCATTGTTGGCGAGAGTGGCTCAGGAAAGAGTACGCTAGCGCGAATTTTAGTCGGATTGGAAAATGAAACCTCTGGCAATATTCGGGTTCTAGGTCAAACCAAGGCACAGTGGAAGAAGCAAGGGGCTAAAGCCTTTGGTCAGAAAATTCAATATGTTTTTCAAGATCCTGTAGCATCGCTTAATCCACGAAAAATCATTGGCGAAACCTTATCGGTTCCGCTGAAATATTTAAAACAGATGACCTCGCCCCAGCGCAACCGACGTTTGGCAGAGTTGCTCGAAGCCGTCAATATGCCGCTGGACTCGCTGGCTTGCTACCCCCATGAGTTTTCGGGAGGACAAGCTCAACGTTTGGCCATTGCCAGAGCGCTGGCTGCCGATGCAAGAATATTGGTGCTTGATGAACCGGTAAGCGCCTTGGATGTATCGGTTCAAGCCCAAGTGCTATTGCTGCTAGATGAGTTAAAAACGCAGTTCGCCCTGTCGTACTTATTTATTAGTCACGATTTAGCGGTGGTAGAATCCATTGCCGACAGAGTCGCGGTACTCTATCTCGGCGAGTTGCTTGAATGCCGAGAAACTCGCCAACTCTTTGAATCACCTCAACATGAGTATACTCAGAACTTAATGTCTAGTGCGCCGCGTATACATATTGAGCCATCTAATGAAACCTGTTAAGAGCAACTATGAGTATCGATAAGCCATCAGCCATTGATCTGGTTCGTGTCAAACGAACCGATGAAATTGTCAATGCCATTAAAGAATCGATTGTGGCGGATAATCTCACCCCGGGCGACCGATTGCCGCAAGAAAAAGAATTGATTGAGCGCTATAGCGCCAGTAAAAGCACGGTGAGAGAAGCGCTGAAATCGCTTGAGGTTCAAGGGTTGATCAGGACCAAAACCGGGCCCGGCGGTGGGGCTTTTATTGACGCGATGACCGAATCACGCGCCATGAGCCTGCTATCTAACTTTCTCTTTACCCGTGATATTTCCATCAAAGATATCTACACCCTGCGTAAATTGCTCGAACCGGTGGTGGCGGTCAGCGCGATGGAAAATATCGATAATGCCGGTATTCAAAAACTGTATGAGATCATCGCTATCTATGACCATGAGCCGGCGGATGAAGATGAACGCTGGCGGCAACGCATGGCAGAGCTCGATTTCCATGCGGTTGTTGCCAGCTATTCCGACAATGTGCTGTTGGTATTTATCTGCCATTTTCTGCAAAAATTACTGAAGGATCTAGCGGTTTGTAAGGACATTTACTTAAAGCCAGAGCCGGTTGATCGATGCCAAGGTATTGAATATCAATATCAATTAATTGAAGCCTTACGCCGAAAGAACGCACAAAAAGTCCATGCCGTCATGGAGGCACATATGAATTATGCCGAACAAGCCATGTTGGCATTACAAGCCACCTTACAAGAACGTTTTTTAAGCGAAGATAGGTAACCACTATGATCGATACAGCATATCTGACCAAGGTATTACGCACGCTGCTACTGACGCCCAGCCCGGTAGGTATGACCGAAAAAGCAGTTGCCCAGACCCACCAGTGGTTAACAGAGCTGGGTTTTATCCCTCAATATACCCGACGTGGCGTGTTGTACATCACCTTGGGGTCGCAACAGCCCCGGCGCGCGCTTGCCGCCCATTTAGATACCTTGGGAGCGATGGTGACGCAATTAAAAGGCAACGGTCGCTTAGCCCTGCGCAATACCGGCACATGGGCGGCCCGCTTTGCTGAAGGCGCCAGAGTGACGGTGTTTAGTGATAATCACCAATATCGCGGCACAATTTTGCCGCTGAAGGCCTCTGGCCATCGTTTTAATACCGAAGTAGATAGCCAGATTGCCGACTGGGACAATCTGGAAATTCGCCTAGATGCCCCTTGTTACAGTGAGCAGGACTTAACCGCGCAGGGTTTAAATGTCGGGGATATGGTTGCCGTCGATGCGCAACCTGAATTTCTCGACAACGGCTTTATCGTCTCACGTCATTTGGATGACAAAGCGGGCTGCGCCGTGATGCTCGCCGCCCTGAAATCGCTGGTCGATGATCGGGTGCTTCCGGCGATCCCATGCCAAATTATGTTCACCATTTCTGAAGAAGTCGGGATCGGCGGAACCCATGGCTTTGGCCCTCAGGTTCAAGAGCTCTTAGCCATAGATAACTCGGTATCAGGACCCGATCAAACAACCCGAGATGACGCCCTGACATTAGCCTTTCGCGATAGAACCGGGCCGTTTGATTTGGCTATAACGCGTCATTTGCTTCAGTTATGCCAGCAGTATGATATTCCTCATGTCCGGGATACCTTCAAACATTATCGCTCGGACAGCGCCGCGGCGATTGATGCCGGATGGGATATCCGCGCGGCGTTAGCCTGTTTTGCCCTCGATAGCTCCCACGGTTGGGAAAGAACCCATCTGGACTCCTTGGTGGCATTAGCGACATTGGTGAGACGTTATATAGAAAGCGATTTAGTGCCCTTGCCGGGACAATGAGCAGCAGCGCTGCTTTAACCCCCTCCAGCACGCTTGCACCTGAAAGCGTTAAGGCTTAACCCGCTGCCAAATCAGCGGGTTAGTGCTTAATACCTGTTTATCACGAGCGCATTGCAGCAAGATCCCTTCGGCTTTGATAACCGACCCTTCGCTGTAGCTTTGATTGGCATAAAGACAGCATTGTAAGCAGGGTGCCGGTTGCCCGGTCCCTCGCTGAGTTAACAGTTCTGAGGGCACGATAATCCCAAGTTCAGCGTTATTATTCGCCATCGCCAGTAGCGGCAGACTGAGTAGTGCGGCGGCGGCGAGCAGGCGTTTTGTGAGCAGCATTGTTATTTCCCTGTTTTTTGGCACCATATTTACCGCGTCCTGCATCCGGAGCAGTGATCCCCTTAAAAGCATGTCTTACGGGGGTGGTACGGGCCTGATGGATAAGCTCATACAAGGTTTCAACCAGCGGTTGCATAAAGTCCTGATAACGACAGTTCTTCTCGCTGATTTGCGTCAGGGTGGCTTCCCAATGGGCGGTCATATCGGGCCGTGCGGCCAACTCCGGCAGCGAGTGAATTAATGCCCGTCCCGCTGGCGTCGAGTGAATAGCCCGTCCTTTCTTTTCTAGAAAAGCGCGCTTAAACAGTAATTCGATAATGCCCGCTCGGGTCGCCTCTGTTCCTAAACCATCGGTCGCACGCAGCACTTTCTTTAATTCTTTATCTTGCACAAAACGCGCAATGCCGGTCATCGCCGACAGTAACGTGGCATCGGTGAAATGCCGCGGCGGCTGGGTTTGCCTATCCACCACCTCGCCCTGCTCACATAACAGTTCATCCCCTTTCGCGACCACCGGTAACGGGGTGCCGTCGTTGTCTTCATCGCGCTCTTTATTGCCTAATAGCGTGCGCCAGCCGGCTTCTGCTAGAAAACGCGCTTTAGCCATAAATTTGCCGCCGGCTATCTCCAGCTCAATAGTGCATTTTCGGAATATCGCATCGCTACAAAACTGCATCAGATATTGCCGGGCTATCAGGTTGTATACCTTAGCTTCATTGTCGTTGAGCGACACTTTACTGCTACGCGCCGTCGGAATGATGGCGTGGTGGGCGTCAACTTTTTTATCATCCCAGCAACGGTTGCGCTGATCGCTATTGATATCGGGAAATGGCTCAAAATCCCCTTGGATAGCAATGGCGTTGAGTACCGCTTGGCGTCCGGCAAAATGTTCTTCCGGCAGATAGCGGCTGTCAGAGCGCGGATAGGTGATAACTTTATGGGTTTCATAGAGTTTTTGACAGATATCGAGGACATTTTGCGCGCTAAGGCCAAAACGCTTTGCTGCTTCGATCTGTAAACTGGAGAGCGAAAACGGCAGCGGGGCAATTTCCGACTCGCGTTTATCTTGGTACCCCGTCACAATGGCTGGCTGACCGGTAATTCTCGCCACCACATGTTCCGCCAGCTTGCGATTTAATAAGCGCCCTTCTTCATCCTGATGAGGCTCACAGGAATCACTCGGCTGCCAGAGCGCGACAAAACGCTCCTCTGCCGGGGTGATAATATGGGCTTTGACTTCAAAAAAGTCGCGCGGGACAAAATTTTCGATCTCTTCATCTCGGCGTACCACCAGCCCGAGCACCGGCGTTTGTACCCGCCCGACGGATAGCACCCCCTGATAACCGGCATTACGGCCGAGAATGGTATAAGCGCGCGTCATATTAATACCGTACAGCCAGTCGGCTCGGGCCCGCGCCAGCGCCGAAACGCAAAGCGGAATAAATTCACTGTTGGCGCGCAGCCGAGAAATCGCCCGATCCACCGCTTGCGGATTAAGATCGTTAATCAGGCAACGCTGAACCTGCTGACGTTTTTCAGGGGCTAACTGCAAATAGTCAAGCACCTCATCCACCAGCAGTTGTCCCTCACGATCCGGGTCTCCCGCATGGATCACTTCAACCGCCTGATTAAGCAGCCCCTTGATAACATTGAGCTGTTTAGTCACCGAGGGACGCGGCTGTAACTGCCACTTTTGCGGCACAATCGGTAAGTCAGCCAAGTTCCAGCGGGCATAGCGTTCATCATAAGCATCGGGCTGAGCCTGTTCGAGCAAATGACCAATACACCAAGTCACCACTTGGCCGTTGCCACATTCAATAAAACCATCACCACGGCGATGGGGTTTCGGTAATACATCGGCAATCGCCCGGGCCAAGCTCGGTTTTTCGGCAATAAACAACCGCATACAATCAACGAACCTCAATCATCGGTTGGCCCGCTTGCTGCGGGTAGAGTTCACCGATAGCATTCAGTGAGATCCCATGACGTTCCGCAATGGCTTGCACGGCGGATTGTGCTTCACCACGCACGGCCAATAACAGCCCACCCGAGGTTTGCGGATCGCAAAGCAGATCGCGCCATGCCGCTGACATCTCCCCCACTAAATGACCGTAGCTGGCAAAGTTACGGCCGGTACCACCGGGAACACAGCCTTCGGCGATATAGTGCTCGACTCCCGGCAATTTAGGCACCGCTTGGTAATCGATAACCGCCCGCAAGTCTGCCCCTTGGCACATCTCACTAAGATGTCCAAGTAAGCCGAAGCCGGTAACATCGGTCATCGCCGTCACGCCCTCAATATCAGAAAACTCGTTACCGGCAAGATTAAGCTGACACATTACTTCTGCCGCTAGGCCTCGATGTTCAGGTTGCAGGAGCGATTTTTTTTCCGCTGTGGTCAACACGCCAATGCCCAGCGGCTTGGTGAGATACAGTTTACAGCCCGCTTGCGCCGAACTGTTTTTCTTCACTTTGCTGGTCGGCACGATCCCGGTCACCGCGAGGCCAAAAATCGGTTCAGGGGTATCAATAGAGTGACCACCCGCCAGCGAGATCCCGGCTTGCTGACAAACAAATCGTCCACCCTCAATCACTTCTCTGGCGATGGTAGGATCAAGGACATTCACCGGCCAGCCGAGGATCGCAATCGCCATAATGGGTTTACCGCCCATGGCATAAATGTCACTGATAGCATTGGTGGCCGCAATACGACCAAAATCAAAAGGAGAATCAACAATCGGCATGAAGAAGTCGGTAGTACTGATAATGCAGGTGCCATTCCCGAGATCGTAAACGGCGGCATCATCCCGCGTTTCATTTCCTACCAGCAAATGAGGGTCAATAAATTTCGCCTGTTCGCTATGGAGAATAGTCTCTAATACTTGAGGGGAAATTTTGCAGCCGCAGCCAGCTCCGTGGCTATACTGCGTCAGGCGAATAGTTTGCTCACTCATCAGTCGCTCCTGTCATTGATGAAAATTCATCTCCGTATGGTAGCGCTCAAAAGCCTTTCTGATAAGTGCAGTTATCTGGATCATGACGCAGCTGCGCGTGATCCAGACAAATAATGACTAAAAATAGCGAACGAAGGGTGCCGTATCGGGAGGGGTAATGGTACTCGATGCTTTCAGCTGCGGCGTACCAAGATAGAGGAAACCCACCACTTTATCTTGTTCCCGACCGCCTAAGGCTTGACGTACCGAGGCATCTTCGGTCCAAGGACCGCTACGCCAGATCCCGTTGAACCCTTGTGCTAAGGCAGCCATTTGCATCGCCATGACCGCGCAGCTGGCGGAAGCGATTTGTTCCCAAACCGGGACTTTATGCTGGGGATCGCAGTGAGCAATCACCGCAATAATTTGTGGAGCTCGTAAGGGTCCGGTACGGGCTTTTTCCAGCGCCTTGTCATCAAAGCCTGCCGCCGTCGCCGCAGCCACTAACACCTCAGCAAAGCGCTCACGCCCTTCTCCTTCGATAATCACAAAGCGCCATGGCTGCAACGTGCCGTTGATGTAGCCCCCTGAAACACCAGACAGTAGCTGTATCTCCAGATAAGAGATAGGCTTGAATATATGTCTAACACTAACACCAATTTTGAGATGACCGGGATCCTGTTAGGGCAAGAAGTCCGTAAACGTAAAACTCCTCAGGAGAAGATCGCCATTATCCAGCAGACGATGGAGCCGGGTATGAATGTCTCCCATGTCGCCCGCCTGCATGGTATCCAGCCCAGCCTGCTGTTTAAGTGGAAGAAGCAATATCAGGAAGGCAGCCTCACCGCCGTTGCGGCTGGAGAGGAAGTCGTTCCTGCTTGTTGAGCTTACTGCTGCTCTGAAGCAGGTCCGGGAGCTTCAGCGCCTTCTGGGCAAGAAGACGATGGAAGTTGAGATCCTGAAAGAAGCCGTGGAGTACGGTCAGTCGCGAAAATGGATAGCGCACGCGCCCTTGTTGCCAAAGGACGGGGAATAGCCATGGTCAGCCGGACCATGGGCGTGTCGCGTGCGCAACTGTCACTGCGGATTAACCGTTCTGCCGACTGGCAGGACAGGCGCTGTAACCGGCGTAATGAAGAAGCAGACGCAGAAATACTGTCGGCTATCCTCAACATTATCAGCGATATGCCGAGTTATGGTTATCGACGCGTGTGGGGCATCCTGCGCAAGCAACGTCGCACAGAGGGACAGCCACCTGTGAATGCCAAACGGCTTTACAGGATAATGAGCGAGCATAACCTGTTGTTGTTGCATCACAAACCAGAGCGACCGAAGCGTGAACATAAGGGCAAGATAGCGGTGGCAGAAAGCGATATGCGCTGGTGTTCAGATGGCTTCGAGTTCGGCTGCGACAACGGCGAAAAACTGCGGGTAACGTTCGCGCTGGACTGCTGCGACCGTGAGGCCATAGACTGGGCAGCAAGCACGGGAGGCTATGACAGTTCGACCGTGCAGGATGTGATGCTGAGGTCGGTGGAAAAGCGCTTCGGCGACAGGCTGCCCGACACAGCGGTGCAGTGACGGACAACGGTTCAGCATATACCGCGCATGAAGACGCGGAGGTTCGCCAAAGAGCTGAATCTGGAGCCATGTACAACAGCGGTGAGCAGCCCGCAGAGCAATGGCATGGCCGAACGGTTCGTGAAGACGATGAAGGAAGACTATATCGCGTTCATGCCGAAACCGGATGTGAGAACAGCCCTGCGAAACCTTGCAGCGGCGTTCACGCATTACAATGAAAATCACCCGCATAGTGCGCTGGGATATCGCTCTTGAGAGAATACCGGCGGCAGCGGGCATCGTTAACTTAAGATACAAAAGCTGTCCGGAAATGGCGGGTCAAGATCAGCTGCAACGTGCCGTGATCCGGGGCGCGCATACAGGCACGGAGAATATTTTCCAATACTTCTCCTGACGGAGCCGGTTCGCTTAAACGCGACGCACTACGGCGATTAATAAGTAGTTCAAGAGCATCCATAACCTATCTCCTTAAATGATTTTCATTCACAAAACTATCACAGCCACTATTTTTGTTACAGTGTTATGCCGATCGGTTACTGACTTTTTATTCACTGGATCTTTCGGATAGCCGTCAGCTTCACATTTTTATGCTGGAATAATTTATCGACGTGCGGGCATCCCAGTGGAAGTTATGGAGAAAATATGCGCATTATTGGGCGATTCATTATGGGTATTTTTAAGTGGACATGGCGTCTACTCAATTTTATCGGCACTGTTGCAAAGTTAGCGATGAGGCAGCCTTTTGTCTTATTCAAAGGCCTTACATTTCAAAAACTCTGCTTACCAGGCGCATTTCGCCCAGGGGATCACCATAATAAAATGCTGAGGCCTGGCCTTTGCGTAGTGCACGCATCACCTCAATACCTTTGATGGTGGCGTAAGCCGTCTTCATGGATTTAAATCCCAGCGTGGCGCCGATTATCCGTTTCAGTTTGCCATGATCGCATTCAATCACGTTGTTCCGGTACTTAATCTGTCGGTGTTCAACGTCAGACGGGCACCGGCCTTCGCGTTTGAGCAGAGCAAGCGCGCGACCATAGGCGGGCGCTTTATCCGTGTTGATGAATCGCGGGATCTGCCACTTCTTCACGTTGTTGAGGATTTTACCCAGAAACCGGTATGCAGCTTTGCTGTTACGACGGGAGGAGAGATAAAAATCGACAGTGCGGCCCCGGCTGTCGACGGCCCGGTACAGATACGCCCAGCGGCCATTGACCTTCACGTAGGTTTCATCCATGTGCCACGGGCAAAGATCGGAAGGGTTACGCCAGTACCAGCGCAGCCGTTTTTCCATTTCAGGCGCATAACGCTGAACCCAGCGGTAAATCGTGGAGTGATCGACATTCACTCCGCGTTCAGCCAGCATCTCCTGCACTTCACGGTAACTGATGCCGTATTTGCAGTACCAGCGTACGGCCCACAGAATGATGTCACGCTGAAAATGCCGGCCTTTGAATGGGTTCATGTGCAGCTCCATCAGCAAAAGGGGATGATAAGTTTATCACCACCGACTATTTGCAACAGTGCCCCTGAAACTGCCTTACTGCTGACTGGGACAGGAGCGATTCCACACCCAATGCCTCAACCGGGTCCGGCTGTCACTCAGCACAAGGTCAAGGGCCAGCAGAATCGTGCTTTTCCCGGACTCATTGTCCCCGACCAGAATGTTACGGTCATGAGTGAAGCGCAGGTCCAGTTCCGGAAACTTTTTAAAGTTTTGCAGCATAAGCCGCGTGATCAGAGGCATCTTTTATTCCTTTATATACCGCTGACTGAAAGAGTGTCCGGCTGCGCCAGACCGCCTGTTTTGTTTTACAGCGTTATCTTACCCAGTCTTCCAGCACAAGACCCGGTACCCGCTCAAATTCCCGCGTATTATTCGTCACCAGCACGGCACCGGCGGCGATGGCGTGCCCGGCAATGGCCGTGTCGTTCGGGCCGATCGGCGTCCCGGCCATTCGCAGCGCCACCTTAATCTCCGTGGTGGCGTCCACCGCAGCGCGATCCCAGGGCAGGATGGCATCGAGGCGGGCGCAGAACGCGTCGACCAGCTCGACGTGGCGCGGGGAGGCCTTCGGGCCGGTGGCCCCGAAGCGCATTTCAGAATAAGTGATGGCCGAGACAACGATGCGCTGGCCGCGCAGCACCGCCTGCTCCAGGCGCTTCAGGACGGCTTCCGGCTGCTCGCGCATGATGAACGAGCAGATACAGGTGTCGAGCATATAGGTCTTGTTCACAGGTTCATCGTTCCTCGTCGCTGACAACGTCCTCGCGCTCCGCCATAAAGTCCGGGCCTGCCTTCTCGAACTGCGCGAACAAGCAGGTCGGCCGGACGGGACGCAAAATAATGCTGTCCCCTTCCCGGACGATCTCCAGCTCGCTCACTCCCTCAAAATCCAGATCGCGGGGCAGACGAATGGCGCGGTTATTGCCGTTTTTAAAAATGGATACAGTTCTCATCATTTCCTCCTGGCCGACCGGCCTGTGTGGCTCTGTTCAGTATATGCAGATGCAAAGCATATGTATAGTCATAGCATATGCAGATGGTAAGTATATGCGTATGCCACACCTATGCAGATGCCAGGCATATGGATATGTTGAACCTATGTTGTATTCTCTCTTTTCCCCCGGTCAGATCCGAAAAAAGCTAGTTCCGGATCTCCGCGAACCCCACCGGCGCGCAGCGGCACCAGAACACAAGATGTGCCACTCTATTATCTGCTGTTTATTCTATATATAGTGTTTACCCCCTGCCCCGCCACCGCCCGCTCACCCCCATAAAAGGGCGGTGTGGTTATTCCCTGACCGTGGTACACTTCCGGAAACTGCGCAATAGCGTAAAAATCGGATCTCACCGGAACGGCTATCCGGTAATTTAATGACGTGGTTATATGGCTGCTTATTATCAGCCAGAGAATAATGACAATAGATAAAATCCCGATTTGTGACTGTCAGGTGTGTCATTAGGTAATGATTTAGTGGTGGGATTATTTAACAGGGTATTAAATGGATATTGATCAAGTTATTCGGGGCCTTATTAGCCAGGGCATGAATTCTGTCTGGGTATATCAAACTGCGAATAGTTACGGCAAAGAACTGGTTCAGTTGCTGGACGTGCAAGGAAACGAGCTGGCTTGGCGTTGGCTCTCTGATGGCTGCGCATCATGGCAGGCTCCCTCTTCAGTGATTGGGGGATATTTGAGCTTACCAGTAGGAGCAAGTGAATATGACCTCTCACAGGGCTTCGATCATGCGTCGTTCATTCTAGGCACTGAGGATTGTTCAAATTATTCAGAACTACCGCCCAGACCAGACTGGTGCCGCTAGGTCGCAAAAAGAATATGAATGGCGGGATTTTTAAGCAATTTAAGGAAGCAAAATTATGGGAATGTTTGATACGGTCAGATTCCGGTACCGGATGCCTGACGGAGTCACCGGGACGGACTTTCAGACCGACGACCTAGACTGCGATTGTGAATTTTACGAGATTTCCGCTGAAGGCCGCCTGCTTCGCTGGATGGGTGACGGTACGCGAACCGATACCTGTTTTGACGGGATGCTGACCCTCAGTGCCGATGACGGTTATCAACTGTATTTTGAGCACGGGACACTGGCGTGGATCGAGGTGTACTCGCAGGGCGACAGGCGCTGGCCGTTTGAGCCAGGCCGTTTTATGCCGGACCCGGCCTGACGGGATTTCTCGATACAAGGAACGCGAATGTGTGATTTATGCAGGGCGGACGGGAATTATTTCCATACGCCGGAATGTGTGTATGACCAGCTGGTCAGTGAGTACCCCGTGATGTGGCTGCGGGATTCGACCCGGATTGGCGCCTGCTACACCCTCCGTGAACTGCTGTCGCCGGAAGGGATGGTGCTGGCCATACAGAACGCGCCTCCCGTGACGGGATGGCGGCTGCGCATGCGGTATAACGAGGCCATTGATGAAGAGATTAACCCGCAGTGCGGGGACTGTATCGAGCTGGCCTCCAGGGCGGACGCCCTGCTGGCTTTTGAACCGTTCCGTGGAGACGATGCGGCAGTATGACCGGCTGGATTTTTCATTTACAGAACCATACAGAAGGGTACTGGCATTATGGGAAGCATGAAAGACCAGATGATGGATATTGAATCTGAACGATTTGATAAATGGCTTGCTGAAAATTATCCGGATGTTGTCCCCGGCTCAGAAGAATGGGAACAGGCCGCTAACCTGTACTACTGGGAACAGGAGTATCTCGCCGATCAGGCTCAGTGGGATCATGAACACGGGCTGTTTGTGGCTTCCCTGAACAATGTTCATCAGCGTTACCTGCACGCCAGCCAGGAGCTGAAGAAGCTCCATGCCCTGCTTGATGAAAAGCAGCCTGAACTGGTGTACAGAATGTCTTTCGTCCATGCCGTGACGGTCATGGAGGCGTACCT
Source organism: Enterobacter cloacae complex sp. 302F9 (assembly GCF_050030335.1). Classification (NCBI taxonomy): domain Bacteria; kingdom Pseudomonadati; phylum Pseudomonadota; class Gammaproteobacteria; order Enterobacterales; family Enterobacteriaceae; genus Enterobacter; species Enterobacter cloacae complex sp. 302F9. Next base: position 59,765 of record NZ_JBLGUC010000002.1, read on the forward strand.
GATGTACTGCGCCAGAGCTCTGCTGGAAGAGGACAGGCCGCTCGAGAGATACTTTGAAGAGTATTACTTACCTTTTGCTAAGGTAGGCAAGAAAGAGAAGCAGGCGGCCCGCGAGATGGAGCTTACCAAGTTCCGCCCTGTGGCAAAGAATGTTGTTGCGAGTATGACGTTTCATAACGTGAAAACCATTGAGCGCTATTTCGGGACTGTGCTTCATATACCGCCCGTCTGGCCAATTGAGCCGCTGGGTATCATCGCAGACTGGCGAAACGATCTGGTACACCGCAACGGTGTGGATGAGCATGATGTGCCACGCGTGATATCAGCGCAGCAGCTGCATAGCGCCCTGCAGAAAGTGTCGGATCTGATAGAGGCTGCAGATCATTCCCTGCGTCTGGAAGTGGACTATTTTGGTAACTGGCGTAATGAAGAGAACCGGGAAATCATTGCGGGAGCACTGCGCATATCCCCTGGCGGAGAATCATCCTGATGACCGGACTTGTAACCCTGGGAGGGTATTCGACAACAGGTGCTCAGTTACCTGTTTCTATCGACTATCCAGCGGCGCTGGCCCTGCGTCAGATGGCGCTCGTTCAGGACGAACTGCCGAAATACCTGCTGGCGCCGGAAGTAAGTGCCCTGCTCCACTATGTACCCGATCTCCACCGCAAGATGTTGCTGGCAACCCTCTGGAATACCGGCGCGCGCATTAACGAGGCGCTGGCGCTGACCCGGAGTGATTTTTCCCTGACACCGCCCTACCCGTTCGTGCAGCTGGCCACGCTCAAACAGCGGACCGAAAAAGCCACCAGAACGGCCGGCCGTGCTCCGGCCGGTAGCCTGCCTCATCGTATCGTTCCGCTTTCCGATGCGAACTATGTCAGCCAGCTGGAGATGATGGTGGCCACGCTTAAAATTCCGCTGGAGCGCCGTAATAAACGCACAGACAGAACCGAGAAAGCACGCATCTGGGAAATTACCGACAGAACGGTCCGGACCTGGATAAGTGAAGCCGTTGATGCGGCTGCCGCCGACGGGGTGACGTTTTCGGTACCGGTTACCCCGCACACGTTCCGTCACAGCTACGGGATGCATATGCTGTATGCCGGCATCCCGCTGAAGGTGCTGCAGAGCCTGATGGGACACAAGTCGATCAGCTCGACGGAGGTCTACACGAAAGTGTTTGCGCTCGATGTCGCGGCACGGCACCGGGTGCAGTTCCAGATGCCAGGCGATGAGGCGGTGGCGCTGCTGAAGGGAAATGGCAGGTAACTAGACAGAACTATCTATGCCCAGAGGATGTATTGATTGCTCTTTTTTGAGTAATTTCCGTTGACGTGTTTGTCAAATGGAGTAGTATTAGTATTAATGATGCCTGCAACAACCCTTTGGGGAAGTTAGTGGGCTTTTTTTTTGCCTATTCAGGGATGATGCTGCGATGCCGACAACCCTTTACAGCAAGCCTTACCGTACACCTGCCGATCTGATTAACGACCTCAAGAGCAAAAAGCTTGAGTTTTTGGACGAGGCTGAAGCAGAAAATACGCTCAGCCAGATAAGCTATTACCATTTTAAAATTTATCTCCATCCTCTGTTAGATCCGGCAAGTCCGGGCGGAAAACATTACAGAAAAGATGAGTATTTTGAATATGGGGTTGAGCTATACCGCTTCGACGAAAAACTTCGTGTACTGTTGTTTGGCGTAATTGCGCGGCTTGAAGTTAAGCTCAGAAGCAGGCTTGACCATACACTTTCCGCATTCTCAAATGACCCTTTCTGGTATCTTGATAATACTTTTTTCTATACAGCGAAAGGCACTAAAATTATTGATGACATTCGAAGTAGAATACAAGGTGACTTTAATAAGGAAGGGGAGCTTTACGCGAGAAATTACAGGAAAAAATACCACAATAATTCGCATCCGCAATTCTCTAATCTACCCCCTTTCTGGATTGCCAGTGAGGTAATTACTATCGGTTGTCTTTTCAAGATATTCAGTGCGACTGATTTCTCATATTTTAAGGGATTGCCAGCACCTCATAACACTCTGCTGGATACACTCGCAAATGAGTTTGGTGCAAATGATTTCAATTCGCTGACGAACTGGGTTCAGCGTCTGCGTGACGTAAGAAATCGTGCCGCGCATCATAGCCGACTGTGGAACGCCAAACTTGCGATTCCAAGCCAGATAGCCAGTGAGTTGACCATACCCGCAGTTCACCAGTATCGACCATACTTGACGGTCTGCGTGATACACAAAATGATTAAGACACTAGACCTGGCGGGCATTGACTTAAAGGGTGATCTTCTTCGTCTTTTTGCTGGTAGCCATGCGGCGCAGCTGTATATGGCTGATACCGGCTTCCCGCAAGGTTGGGAAAACGATCCTTTCTGGAATTAAAAAGCGTTGTCAGCAAACAATTGATTCACTAAAAAGGCCGCGATGCGGCCTTTTTGGATAAAATCAAAACTGTGACATATCATAGCCGGAGCCAGTGGAACAGCGCGCAAAACACGCACTGTCAGCGGAACTGGACTGAAATATTTCCATGCCTGGCTATTTTATTCCTTTATGATTCCCAAAGAAGAATCTTATATCACTCTTCTTCCTCTTCCCATTTAGTTGGTCAATATAGTTTCGGAACTGATAAATTATATTTATGTCTTGACCACCTAAACTCCCATATGTCCTATGAGGTTCGTTTGGTGTTTCGCAGTACTTAGGGTTATCTACTGTGAAAAAGGTTCTACAATTGAAAGGTCGATATTCATATATGGAGCAGATTCCATCAGTTAAAAATGGGCAATCTGTATTGGTTTTTAATTTTCTTTGCTTGTTAGATACAATTCTGTGGGATGTATTTTTTTCTATAAAACTTGCTTCTAATGCCGTCATTTCGACACCTATTTTGCAACAGGCGCTGCAACCTTTCTGACATACTGTAAAGGTTGATGCAAACTCGCCAAAAGTATCAAGAAATCCATAAATCAAACTAATTTCCAAAAATGGATTATTCTTAACAGAATCCAGCTTCACCTGAAGAGTCTGACAGGCAGCTATGACGTTTTCAGGGATGTCTGGTAATACTCTTGTTTCATCCCTTTCAATGTATTTCACTTCAATTATTTCATTTTTTTTGGGGAAAAAACGTTGTAGAAGACGTTGTAAAAAATTAATCCATTTCAAAATAACTCCTTAGGCATGACATGAAGCAGCTGCACATTGCAAAAGCAGATTAAACGACACGGATCCAGTAGGCTGGTTCAACAACCCAAACTCCGCAATCATATGCGATAGCCCTACGATGACGGTTCATCAGCCAGAACGTCCAGGCGACAAACCGACTATTTCCACTATAGACGGTTTTATCCCCATCCAGCATGACAGCATAGCGAGGCTTTTTGTTCATATTATGATTCCTTATGTTGTTTACCTGGAATTATCGGAGCGTCCAGGTGGCAAGGCAACTCTGTATCAGAGGATATTTTACCCCGCGCAACCAGCCATGCGCGACGTTGTTCCAGCCATGTTTTGAAAGCGGGTGTCGCTTCGACTTTTTTCACTTCCTTCTGTTTCCAGGCTTTTACCGGGCCTGCACTGAGCGGCGCACCGAGAAATTCACTGATCGCTTTGTCAGTCCAAAGGCGAGCTTTCAAGCCACGTTTGGCTTTGTTGAATAAATCGAACTTTTGCTGAGTTGAAGGATCAGATCACGCATCTTCCCGACAACGCAGACCGTTCCGTGGCAAAGCAAAAGTTCAAAATCACCAACTGGCCCACCTACAATAAAGCCCTCATCAACCGTGGCTCCATAACTTTCTGGCTGGATGATGAAGCTATTCAGGCCTGGTATGAGTCAGCAACACCTTCTTCACGAGGCAGACCTCAGCGCTATTCTGACCTTGCCATCACGACTGTGCTGGTCATTAAACGCGTATTCAGGCTGACCCTGCGCGCTGCGCAGGGTTTTATTGATTCCATTTTTACACTGATGAATGTTCCGTTGCGCTGCCCGGATTACACCAGTGTCAGCAAGCGCGCAAAGTCGGTTAATGTCAGTTTCAAAACGTTCACCCGAGGTGAAATCGCGCATCTGGTGATTGATTCCACCGGGCTGAAGGTCTTTGGTGAAGGCGAATGGAAAGTCAAAAAACATGGCCAGGAACGCCGTCGTATATGGCGAAAGTTGCATCTGGCAGTTGACAGCAACACACATGAAATCATCTGTGCAGACCTGTCGCTGAACAATGTGACGGACTCAGAAGCCTTCCCGGGTCTTATCCGGCAGACTCACAGAAAAATCAGGGCAGCATCGGCAGACGGCGCTTACGACACCCGGCTCTGTCACGATGAACTGCGGCGTAAGAAAATCAGCGCGCTTATCCCGCCCCGAAAAGGTGCGGGTTACTGGCCCGGTGAATATGCAGACCGTAACCGTGCAGTGGCTAATCAGCGGCTGACCGGGAGTAATGCGCGGTGGAAATGGACAACAGATTACAACCGTCGCTCGATAGCGGAAACGGCGATGTACCGGGTAAAACAGCTGTTCGGGGGTTCACTGACGCTGCGTGACTACGATGGTCAGGTTGCGGAGGCTATGGCCCTGGTACGAGCGCTGAACAAAATGACGAAAGCAGGTATGCCTGAAAGCGTGCGTATTGCCTGAAAACACAACCCGCTACGGGGGAGACTTACCCGAAATCTGATTTATTCAACAAAGCCGCCACGTTTACTTATCCACTCAGCATGCCATTCATTGCTCGCTTGGGCTCGTCTATCTGCTGCATTGTAATAAAGCCTCACGGTCATGGCACATCTCCTTGTACTTCTACATCATGAATGGGTTTGGCATAGAGGGACCAAAGAAAAATACAATGATTGAGGTAAGGATAAAACAGGTTAACCAGAGCCATTCAAGTTTCCAAGGTCTGAATAATTGCCAGATAAATCCGGCCGCGATAGTGCCGCAAACAACACCACCAATTAGAGCCTCAGAAATTGTCGAGTGTTCCATTGATTTTGTTTCTCCAAAAATTACGCCATTGTGCTTTATAAAACTTCAAGCGATGCGACAGGGAATTTCATACTGAAAGAAATCACAAAAAACCTAGTTTTTTAGATAGTTAGGACTGAAAATGTAGTGGGAACTTTTTAGTGGAGTCACACATTAAATTCCCACTTTTTTTATTTTTCGAAGGACTGCATGTTGCCCATAACCAGCCTGATGGCCTCATCTAACTCAGCCTGAACTGAAGCAGGAAGACGGGCAAATTCATAGGTCACTAAGCGTTTAGACGGATCGGTTTTCTTCCGGGCAAACTGCTTTTTGTCTTCAAACTCACGTAGTTTTTCAGTTTGTACAGTTTTCACTGGCGCTGGCTTCAGCTGCTTCGAATGGCGTTTAAAAGAGTCCATAATTAGCGACTTACTTATGCTTTCAACTTTTGCTGCACTGATGTCTGCCTGAACTTTTCCGAGCAAATCAGACAGAGGCACACCTTTGCTATCTAAGTCCTCTGAAATTTTTAACAGCAGCTGGTAATCAGCAAGGGAGAGTTCATTGATAACCGGGAATAACTCGACCATTTCAGCTGGCACAGAAGCAGCTTGAAACGCGCGGGAAACGCTGGCCGGTGAGACGTCCTCTACGCGCGCAATTTCATCCTTAGACATGCCATTTGCGTACATAAATTGATATCTTTGACCTATCTCACGAAGCGTATGCTCACGCGCGGTCTGAATGTCTTTGGCAAGCTGACGAGCATCTTCAAGACTTATCTCATCTTCTGTAACCAGAATTTCGAATTTCGCGCCACTGAAGATACATGCCGCCCGGCGCCGGGAACCATCTAACACTTCAATACAACCGTCAATAACTCGGCCGATTGCTGGGAAAAATTGCTGCAGGTTGATAGTTCGCGTTATGTCGCTCACTGACTCAGGGGTTACATACCTTTGGTCGCGACCGTTAACAGCTGGATCGACAAATGTCTTCTCTTCAATATCACCATTCAAAATGGTTGAGAGGGTGAACTTGGCCTGATTACCGGACTTAAGGGTGAATACCTTCTCTGCTTCTTTGGTTTCGAGGCTACGGATAAAATCCGAGCTATCACTACCTAAAATGTTTCGCCCGCGAGCTACTATTTTTTTCTTCACGCTGATTGGCTCCTCAGGAATTCAATACGGTCAAACACAGCCTTCGTAAAATGCTCTGCTTCTGTACGCGCTTTTTTTAACGCGTCGTTGCTACCGGGATAAGATGCTGGGTTAGCACTAATAATCGTATCAAACGTTTCTCCGCAACGTTCAAAGCCATCCAGGCGTGGCAGGGAAGAGTCCAGTATGCTACTTGTGTAGACTTCACGAGCAAGGCTATGTGAAACCAGGTGATCGGGCTTGCCAGTCATTTTCGACATAAAACCAATACTGGCAGCCAGACGCGGTTCAATGCCTTCTTCTTCCAGCGTTTCCAGCATTTCAGGCAAGCGGGTAAGGTATTTCAACGTGGAATGGAAATCGACTTGCGCCGGCGGAGTAGGGGTGAGAATAAGGTCACTTGCCGCCAAACCGTTTAGTAAAAATGGATCGAGGTGCGGACCTGTATCAATCAGGATGAAATCGTAGTCATCAGCCACACGATCGATAATGATTTTGCGAAGCACTTCGTACTGGTTTACGCCCGGCAGGTGCTCGCTAACCAGCTCCTTCCATGCGCTGGCTACAAAACCATCATCGATAGAAGCCGGAATAACATCAACACCTGGAATGATGGTTGGCCGTATCACTTCGTTACGCAGGGTTTCAGCATCGACATCGTTTAGCATCGCTTGCGCGGCGGTTTCAAGAATGGAACCAATACTGTGCGTGTGATCGAGGAACATGGTGCTGGATGCCTGCGGATCAAGGTCAATAACCAGAATACGCAGATCGTGACGCAATAAATCCTGATGCACTCGCAACGCGTGCGCCAGCGTTACAGTTGATACGGTTTTGGATACGCCGCCTTTCAAGTTAACGACGAAAATAACGTAAGGCGATTGATGGATTTCACGATACTTCGGGATCTTGCGGTGGGCGTAAATATCAATAACATTCTGTACTGTAAGAGCATATTGCTCAACATTTCCGACGCGTTTCTTGTTGAAATCGTAGCCTGCATCTTCCATTTCTTTAATGGCCTGCTCCACGATGCGACGGCTTAGCTTGGGTAATTTGGCTACTGCGTTCCGGGTAAAGGTCTGGAAGTATTCTGTAAGGTTAAACTCTTTGCGTTGATCTTCAATGTCCCGGCTCATTGACTCAAGTAATATGCCAGCTCGTCGCGCTATCGAGCCTACTCCACCGTAATCTCGTTTCATTCTGTTCTCCATGATGTTTTCAATGTAGAGGACATTGATTGTACAACTCGGAGTGTACAACAAATACCATGACGTGCAAGAAATTATTGATATTGGTGTTTTTGTTGCACGTTCAGCGAGTGACTCAAAGGCTGAACGCTGATACATGTGTTTATAAATCGGTTCGGAAGTGAGCAAACAGGTGTGTTTACAAAGCGGAAACAATATGAGAGGGAATAGATGTGTTTATAAAACGGATGCTGATGCTGTGTTACCGGGAAAACAGCAAACACTCGCAGTCACTGCGGCACATATCCGCTTTACAAACACAGTCAGGCGCTTTTACTCTCCATCTTTTAAGGCTTCAGACATAGCCTTAATGTCTGGCCTAGGCGTGCGACGGGTTATGATTAAGTGCCATTCACCATCCTTTTTAACGACATCGCCATCTAAATAACCGACCGCTTTAAGCTCGTCTATAGCCTTGTTAATCACTCGATTCTGCTGGTTATTGGGTGAGGTAAGCATTAGGCGACGTTTAATACGCGCGAACGATAGTGGTATTGGTCGCTCAGGAAGGCTCTCAATGAAAGTGTATAGGGCCTGTGCTGTCCCTTTGTTCGCAAGTTGCCGGATTATAAACATCTGCAGAAGCACCTGACGGTCGAATTGATAAAGCTCCCAAAGAGACTCATCGGCGGTAAGTTCCATGATGTCGTCTTTTTCGTCCCACTTACCACGACTTAACAGACCAGATACAACACCATTCCGATCCTTTTCTGAGGCAAGCTTGATAGTTGTGCTGCGAAGACGAATAAGAGAGTCGGCCAAGCGCGTTCTGAGTCCTTTATCTTTGTCCTTTGAGCTAAACCCGCATAATGTAGCAAACTCGCTGAATGGAAGTTCAATGGTGCTGCTGTTTAAGCCATATTTCGAAAACGCGAGAATGATGCCAACCCACACCTTGAAGTCAGTCTCCATCGAAAGTCGTGGGCCGGTAATACGGATGTCTGTATAACCTTCGGCTCTTGCCAACTCTAAGCTTTGAAGTTCGTTACTCGCATCAATACTGATATTTTCTGTATCCTTTCCTTTTCGTTTTAAGGAAGGTAGAAACAGACCTAAGCGCATCAAAGCTACAGGCTGGACAGTAGCGTTTCTGGAAGGCATGAGCTTCTTATTTTCATCGATTTCTACGAGAACCGATTCAAGTGATAGATCTACACTTTTCTTATACATAAGGACTTATCCACAGTTAAAGGATCATCCACAGACACAGCATGCGTAATCCCATTTATAAACACGCGCAATCCGTTTTATAAACACATAAATCCGCTTTGTAAACACAGAATACCGATTTACAAACACAAATATCCGACTTATAAACACATGAAATGGCTGTTAGCCTATGCATGGCGCGGTTTTCAACGTACCGGGATCTGTTTGGATCATTATATGGATCTTTGCTGGATCAGATACTTGGATCTACCCGGTGGATAACTGGATAAGTTGTCCATTTAACTTCGAGCGTAAGCAGAATTTGTCCGTACAGTTCCCTGGTGCTTCCTCGCTCACTCGCGGGCTTAGCCCTGTCGTTCGGCTGCGGCGAGCACTACTGGCTCTCTCTGAAATGCAAAATTTAGCCGATCCTCACTATGGGGATATCTTTCCAGCGGGTGGTGTACGCAGGGGAGAGCATATCGCGTTTCATTTGCCACGCAGGCGCAATCCCTCGTCCGGCAAACCAGACCTGTCCCAGTCCGGAATGATTAATGCCATCGAGAACCTTCATCAGCTCAGCACTGTGAGGGCGTGGAGGGCGTTCGTCGAACAGCTGCAGCTGCGAAACGCCGGAGCCGGTGAAGTCATTCAGCATCACACCGGCTTTGGCATACCGGTGCCCGTCCTTCCAGATACGCTCCAGAGCCGTTGTGGCGGCCGCAATGATGTCCCGGGTGTCCTGGGTGGGAGTAAGCAGTTTCTCCGTGGCCACGTTGCCGTAATAAGGCTCTTTAACGGCGAACGGAGACGTTTTGATGAAAACGGAAATATGCCGGCAATACTGGCGCTCCTTGCGCAGCTTTTCTGAGGCCCGCTCTGCGTACTGACAGACAGCCTGCCGCAGCGAATCGTATTCAGTGACCTTCTCACCAAAGCTGCGGCTGCAGACTATCTGCTGCTTTGTTGGCGGTGCTTCCTCAAGCGACATGCAGCTTTCCCCGTTCAGTTCGCGCACTGTTCGCTCGAGAACGACGGAGAAATTTTTCCGGATGAAGGCCGGGTTCGTCAGGGCCAGATCGAGCGCGGTCTTAATGCCCAGAACATTGAGCTTGCGTGCAATACGGTTTCCCACGCCCCAGATCTCTTCGACCGGCTGCAGTGAAAGCAGTTTCCGCGTTCGCTGTGGATTCCCCCGGGTGAGTGCGAGCACACCACGAAACTGTTTCCACTCCTTTGAGGCCCACTGGGCTGATTTTGCGAGGGTTTTCGTTGGTCCGGCACCCACGCCAATGGTCAGACGGGTACAGTCATACACGTGCTGTCGCAGCTGCCGGCCGAAGTCCTCCAGGTCCATGCAGTGCTCCACGCCGGTCAGATCGAGGAACATCTCGTCAATCGAATACTGTTCCACCCCCGGAGCCAGTTCCTCCAGGCAGCTCATCACGCGTGCCGACATGGATGCATAAAGTTCATAGTTGCTAGAGAACGCGTATATTTTTTCCGGGTATCTTTCGTTTTTCATCTGAAACCACGGCGTACCCATTTTGATCCAGGGCTTTGCCTCGGCACTTCTCGCGATTACGCAGCCATCGTTATTGCTGAGCACCACAACCGGCTTTCCTTTCAAATCCGGGCGGAAAACACGTTCGCAGCTGGCATAAAAGCTGTTCACATCGGCCAGGGCAAACATCAGTACATCTCCCTCGGGCGGTGGATGATGTGCGTGACGACGCCAAAGATATCCAGATCGTCCGGGTCGGGATAAATCGGCGACCAGGCGGCGTTCATGGGCTGCAGCGTCAGTCGTGGCGTCAGCAGCAGCCGTTTGACCGTAAACTCCCCCTGCACGCTGGCCACAACAATATCGCCATGCCGGGGCTTCTCGGCACAGTCCACAACCAGCAGATCGCCATTGTAAAGGCTGCCGTCGGCCATGCTGTCTCCGCTGGCGCGAAGGTAGTAAGTCGCGCTCGGATGCCGTATGCAGTAATCATGGAGATCCAGATCAGATTCGACATAGTCAGCTGCAGGGCTGGGAAAACCGCAGCTGGCCAGGTCTGCAAACAACGGATGGGCCTGTGGCGGGAGTTCTTTCCCGGTGCTGAAAAACTGTAGCTTCATCTTTCCTCCTGACACTCTAATTTTACTGGTTATATATACAGTGTGCGCCGGGAGACCGGTAAAGATCAAGGGGTGAAAGTCCCCGACCATTGAAGGACCAGCAATCCACAGGGTCCCCGAGTCATGCGTTGTATACCGTGAGGTATGGGGCGAAGCGTTGACAGGGGTGTTGACAGGCCAGCCATTGAGCCACGAAATGTATATTAAATTCCCGGGTGCCGACGTTGTACTGTTTACGGAAGGCAACATCATAGGGTGCGTTACTGCGAGTGCCATATGGACCCGGCGGGGTCTGAGACCCTGGCATGTCAATACGATCTTTACGCGGGAACCGGGAGATCTCCCCTCTGACCATCTGCCAGTGCCGGAGATGGCCCGCACCGGGAAGGCGAGGAGCCGAAGCCGGTGATGTACGGAGAGGAGAAGTCGGACTCGCTCATAGTAGCTGCGAATCTGGCGAACAATCCGCAAGGAGCGGAGTCAGTGGAGCGAAGGAGCGGGGCCAAGGGAAACGCGGAACAGCCACACATGCGCCGGACGCAGAGCCGGGAAAGTATGTCACAGAGGCTGTCACGCGTGCGGGAAGCTGCGAAGCAGCGGAAGAAAGAACGGTTTACCGCATTGTTCCACCTCCTGACAGCAGAGGCACTGGAGAACGCATTCCTCTCCCTGAGCAGGAAAGCGGCTGCCGGAGTTGATGGTGTCAGGTGGAAGGACTACGCCGAAAACCTGAAGGTCAACATAGCAGATCTGCACCGGAGGCTTCATCAGGGTAGTTACAGGGCTCAGCCCGGCAGGCGGCACTACATCCCGAAAGCGGATGGAAAACAGCGCCCGCTCGGCATCGCCTCACTGGAGGACAAAATCGTCCAGTATGCGCTGGTTAAGATCCTGAATGCAGTCTACGAAAATGACTTTATGGGGTTTTCATAGGGGTCGGTTCCGGCTGAGGGCGAAATGACACCCTAAGCTTTCGGTTCCTTGGGCCAAAGATATTCGCCAGTCAGTAGAATGTGCGCCCAGCCCAATGGGGATATGTGGGGAAGAAATTCAGGGGGAACATCCAACCCTTCGTTCCGCCGCTCCGTGACGGCATGACCAAGATGGACGGTATTCCAGTAAATGATCACCGCAGTCAATAAATTGAGCCCAGCGATTCGGTAGTGCTGCCCCTCTGTCGTGCGATCGCGAATTTCCCCCTGCCTCCCGATACGGAGCGCATTTTTGAGCGCATGGTGGGCCTCTCCCTTGTTAAGACCGATCTGAGCACGCCGCTGCATGTCCGTATCCAGGATCCACTCAATAATGAAAAGGGTCCGTTCAATACGACCAACTTCACGAAGCGCAACTGCAAGGTTGTTTTGTCGTGGGTAAGAAGCGAGCTTGCGCAGGAGTTGGCTGGGCCTGATTTTGCCAGCGGTCATCGTCGCGGCACAACGGAAAATATCAGGCCAGTTCGCAACGATAAGATCCTCCCGGGCTTTTCCACCTACCAACTTGCGTAACTCCCTGGGGGTCGTATCGGGATTAAATACGTACAACCGCTTCGATGGCAGATCCCTGATTCGCAGAACGAGATTGTAGCCGAGCAGGCTACTGGCTCCGAACAAATGGTCGGTGAATCCTGCTGTATCGGCATACTGTTCGCGAACATGGCGACCGACCTCGTTCATCAGTAGTCCATCGAGAATATACGGTGCCTCGCTCACGGTCGCCGGGATCGACTGACAAGCGAATGGCGCGAACTGGTCGCTTACGTGAGTATACGCTTTGAGGCCGGGAACAGAACCATATTTGGCATTGACCATGTTCATGGCTTCGCCATGCCGCGCTGTCGGGAAAAACTGACCATCGCTCGATGCTGACGTGCCCATCCCCCAGACGCGTGACATCGGCAGTTTACCCTGCGCGGCCACCACAATTGCCAATGCCTGGTTCATGGCTTCGCTTTCAACATGCCAGCGGGCAAGGCGTGAGAGCTGCCAGTAATCATGCGTGTTTGTAGCTTCCGCCATCTTACGCAGGCCCAGATTGAGCCCTTCAGCGAGCAGGACGTTGAGCAGACCGATCCGGTCGCGACATGGAGCCCCGGTTCTCAGATGGGTAAACGCATCTGTGAAACCAAGGGCTGCATCAACTTCAAGCAGCATGTCGGTAATCCGAACGGACGGCATTCGGCGATACAGATCCAGTATGAGTGCCTCGGCACCATCCGGCACGTCTGCTGTCAACCTGTCGATCCGCAACGTTCCATCTTCTATGCTACCGTGCGGAATAGTGCCGTTACGGGCAGCCCGGGCCAGCCGCTTAAGAGCGATCGTGAGTCGCGCCTTTCTGTCTGCCAGCCAATCCTGTGGGTTGGAAGGCACGGCCAGTTTTGCATTTTCCTGCGCCGCGATCATCGGCACCAGTACCTGCTTGAGGTCACCATAGCGGCGCGAATGAGCGAGCCAGACATCTCCGGAACGAAAAGCATCCCGGAGGTGAAAGAGTACCGCCACTTCCCAAAGACGGGTATCTCCTTTTTCCTGAGCTCGTAAATGACGGTTCCATTTGGAGCTGGGCCGCAGGAAACGCCTTTCTGGCGATGCAACACCTTTCATCTCTCCGATCGACAAAGCTGCTGCTACCAATGGTCCGGCGACCGGCGCGGCTTCGAGCTTCAGACAGCGCAACATGCGGGGCGCATAACGACGAAAGCGATGGTATCCCTGCCCGACATATGCAAGAGGCTCATCGGCTAGCGTGTTGCTGAGTTGAGTCCCTGTCGCTACCAGTTGAGCGAGCCGGTCCCATGCAACCGAACTGGCGACAGCCATCTCCAGCGGGGTTCCGTCACTGCGGGCCTCAAGCAACGAAGCTCCCAGCGCGGTGAAGGTACGGATCGTATCCGTGAGTGTGGCTTTAGAGCCGGAAATTGTTTCGTCATGCTGGCGCTTCGCTTCCCGCCAGGTTTTTCCTACGATCCTGTCATGGGTTTCGACTATGGCATCAGCAATCGCCGCTTCCCACTCCACAACACAGACGGCAAGGATCGCCCAGCGGCGGTCCGAAGTGATGTCACGCAAACCGTCGGTGAAGTAGCGTTCACCCTGCCGACGCAGCCGGGCAATGCGATGGGCAGGTATGCTGGCCAAAGCACTATGATTGATATTCAGGGTACGCAGAAATTCGAGCCTGTCGAGCAAACGGTTAGCAGCAGCCGAGTTGTTACCAACCTCGAAGTTGCGAAGCCAGATGAAACGACTGATATTGCCGGCGAGCATTTCACTCAGAAGTTTGTCCAGGTGATCGCGAACATCCGCTGTTAAATTTTCCGCAATCCGCGTTTCAATCCGCCGCTCAGCGGCGACCAGAGCATCCGCGCACAAGCGCTCGATTGTCGATACTGCGGGCAGAATGGTGGAAGTTTCCCGACACCGCACAATAAAACGATGAGCAAGATCCTCGTTTGATCTGGCATCTTCGGCCTGGCCGAAAGTCCACTCCCGCAGATCACGGGCACCACGGCCCGTGAAGGTCTTGTAGCCGTAAATTTCGCGCAGCGTGTCCATGTGCTGCTGACGGGTTTGGCGCCGTGTGGCATAAGTGAGAAGCGCATCAGCCGGAACTCCAAGCTGAGCACCGACGAAGGAAAGGACTTCACGCGGGATCATCTCACCAGGAGCCAGTGCACGGCCCGGATATCGTAAGGCACAAAGTTGCAGGGCAAAGCCAATCCTGTTTTCCGGTCTGCGGCGCTGCCTAATGTTTTCCAGGTCATCATCGCCCAGCGTGTAGAACTTCAGTAGCGACAGTTCGTCCGTGGGCAGATCGAACAGCGCTGCTCGCTGCCGTTCGGTGAAAATATGGCGTCGTGACATACAAATTCGTCCCTTTTGAAGTATAGTCTGTTTTGGACAACAGCCAGCCCATATAAATCAGGGCGTTCCGATACAAAAATCCAGGAGGGTTCAATTGGGACATCGTGCCGCCATTTACTGCCGGGTTTCAACAGCGGATCAGTCGGCACTGTTGCAAAGTTAGCGATGAGGCAGCCTTTTGTCTTATTCAAAGGCCTTACATTTCAAAAAATCTGCTTACCAGGCGCATTTCGCCCAGGGGATCACCATAATAAAATGCTGAGGCCTGGCCTTTGCGTAGTGCACGCATCACCTCAATACCTTTGATGGTGGCGTAAGCCGTCTTCATGGATTTAAATCCCAGCGTGGCGCCGATTATCCGTTTCAGTTTGCCATGATCGCATTCAATCACGTTGTTCCGGTACTTAATCTGTCGGTGTTCAACGTCAGACGGGCACCGGCCTTCGCGTTTGAGCAGAGCAAGCGCGCGACCATAGGCGGGCGCTTTATCCGTGTTGATGAATCGCGGGATCTGCCACTTCTTCACGTTGTTGAGGATTTTACCCAGAAACCGGTATGCAGCTTTGCTGTTACGACGGGAGGAGAGATAAAAATCGACAGTGCGGCCCCGGCTGTCGACGGCCCGGTACAGATACGCCCAGCGGCCATTGACCTTCACGTAGGTTTCATCCATGTGCCACGGGCAAAGATCGGAAGGGTTACGCCAGTACCAGCGCAGCCGTTTTTCCATTTCAGGCGCATAACGCTGAACCCAGCGGTAAATCGTGGAGTGATCGACATTCACTCCGCGTTCAGCCAGCATCTCCTGCAGCTCACGGTAACTGATGCCGTATTTGCAGTACCAGCGTACGGCCCACAGAATGATGTCACGCTGAAAATGCCGGCCTTTGAATGGGTTCATGTGCAGCTCCATCAGCAAAAGGGGATGATAAGTTTATCACCACCGACTATTTGCAACAGTGCCCGCACGCCTGTTACCGGCCATTGCTGATCTTATGAGCAGTGAGGTCTTCCCACTTACCTGAATCACCGCCTTTCTGGCACTGTACTGGCCAGAAATGTTATCGCCGGCGTCACTTTTGACGGCCGATTTTTGTTATTCACAAATAACTGCAAGGGATTATTTCATATGGCGCTAACCGATGGTTTTGCAAAGCGCTAACCGTCAGTCTTTCAGGGTGCGTGGTTCCTTTTAAACATCAGCTCTGTATCTCTTTTAAAAATCCTTTAATAAATCCTGTAAACACATAACCTGTTCATCGCCTGCCCTGTGGACAGGCTCCTGATAATGCCCGCCCTTGCAGCGACCTGACGGTCGCGCCGGTTCGGCAACACCAAAGAGAGCTCCCATCGCTTCGCGTCGGGCCCCAGCGGAAGAACTGCATTAGTTACAGCATTCAAAAGAAAATTCATCATAAAACCGGCGCCGGTTTGCCGGCCAGGAGCCCCTCCCCACCACTGAAAAGCGCCGCCGCCCCCGGCCGAAGGCCGGGAGTAGTGTCGCTTTTAATGATGGGTGTTGTAACTACTCTTCGTCATCTCTGTGAGTAGTGTCGCGGTAAGTTCTGGGATACACGCTCGTAAGCGGCCCTAACGGCCCGCTAACGCGGAGATACGCCCCGACTGCGGCTGTCGCCTTGCCGGGACCACTCCGACCGCGTACAGAGGCATCTGAGCCGTTTTTAGCGGGTATAGCTTTGCAGGGAAGGGGGTGGGTGAGGCAGAACCTGTCAAAACAGCAGCCGGCTGCGCCGGGCGACGGCGCCATTTACCCGCAGTACTCCATTCAACTTCAGCTGGCGCCTCCATGCCGCTGACGCGGCATTATCTATACTTTAAGTCTGGCCACTGGAGGTAACCATGTGCGGACGTTTTTCTCAGTCTATGACGCGGGAAGAGTATCTTTCTCTCCTCGCCAATGAAGCCGATCGAAATATTGCCTACGGGCTTTGTTGAATAAATCAGATTTCGGGTAAGTCTCCCCCGTAGCGGGTTGTGTTTTCAGGCAATACGCACGCTTTCAGGCATACCTGCTTTCGTCATTTTGTTCAGCGCTCGTACCAGGGCCATAGCCTCCGCAACCTGACCATCGTAGTCACGCAGCGTCAGTGAACCCCCGAACAGCTGTTTTACCCGGTACATCGCCGTTTCCGCTATCGAGCGACGGTTGTAATCTGTTGTCCATTTCCACCGCGCATTACTCCCGGTCATTCGCTGATTAGCCACTGCACGGTTACGGTCTGCATATTCACCGGGCCAGTAACCCGCGCCTTTTCGGGGTGGGATAAGCGCGCTGATTTTCTTACGCCGCAGTTCATCGTGACAGAGCCGGGTGTCGTAAGCGCCGTCTGCCGATGCTGCCCTGATTTTTCTGTGAGTCTGCCGGATAAGACCCGGGAAGGCTTCTGAGTCCGTCACATTGTTCAGCGACAGGTCTGCACAGATGATTTCATGTGTGTTGCTGTCAACTGCCAGATGCAGCTTACGCCAGATACGGCGGCGTTCCTGACCATGCTTTTTGACTTTCCACTCGCCTTCACCGAAGACCTTCAGCCCGGTGGAATCAATTACCAGGTGTGCGATTTCACCCCGGGTGGGCGTTTTGAAACTGATATTAACCGACTTTGCCCGCCTGCTGACACAGCTGTAATCCGGGCAGCGTAGCGGAACGTTCATCAGAGAAAAAATGGAATCAATAAAGCCCTGCGCAGCGCGCAGGGTCAGCCTGAATACGCGTTTAATGACCAGCACAGTCGTGATGGCAAGGTCAGAATAGCGCTGAGGTCTGCCTCGTGAAGAAGGTGTTGCTGACTCATACCAGGCCTGAATAGCTTCATCATCCAGCCAGAAAGTTATGGAGCCACGGTTGATGAGGGCTTTATTGTAGGTGGGCCAGTTGGTTATTTTGAACTTTTGCTTTGCCACGGAACGGTCTGCGTTGTCGGGAAGATGCGTGATCTGATCCTTCAACTCAGCAAAAGTTCGATTTATTCAACAAAGCCCATTCAGTCCTCAATTTGTGCATTTTTTAAACGAAAAAAGGGTGTCTAATACGGTGAAATCATAGTATTACCAAAGTAATAAATAAAAAGTTATTTAAATCAGTAATTTAGATTTGATTTGTAATACCTGGGTAATACCGCAGCATGGCTAAATTTTGTTTTTTTTCTTTTAAATCAGTGCGATAGCGTGATTTATCACGCTGCGTTAGGTGTATAGCAGGTTAAGGGATAAAAAATCATCTTTTTTTGGTAGGGCGATCTCCGTAGGTTAAGGGGCATTTGGCTAAAAAGCGTCCTATTCTTTGATGGTCATGCTTGCATGACCATCTGAGCAACCAAAAACTACAGATAAACTACAGATAAACTACAAAAAACGTTTTGCCTTAGTGTTGTAAGACTACAATAAAACTACAAATAAACTACAAAAAACGTGACAGACTACAAATAGACTACAATAAAACTACAGATAAACTACAAAACTCGATTGACCCCTTCTTACGAGTGTTGTAGAGTCATTTTCATACAACGGAGGGGGTTATGAATAAACCAGCAGATCTGAAACCCCGCAACTTATCGGCTGCTGTCAGATTGCGCCTAAATGAAATCGAGAACTGGCTGGACAGAGGGCTAACGCGGCATGAAATTGCTGAAATCCTCGACAGCGAATACAGCTTTTCGGTAACAGCCAAAGGGCTTGAGATGGCACTGTATAGAACGCGGCAAAACCGAAAAAATGTATTGCACAATACGCATGATAAGAGTAGCGCGAAGGGTGCAGCGGAAAGTGTATTGCACAATACACAACCGTCTGAGCCTGAAGTGCAGGAAAGTAAAAAAGCAGAGAGTCCCGGCATTATTGATAAAGAATTCTTCAAGAAAATCGGTGAGAATTTCGACCCTAAGAAGTTCAACAAAAAATTCTGAGGTGATTTATGAAAGTAGCGGTAATTAATTACAGTGGCAGTGTTCGTAAAACCTTAATTTCATCTTACCTGTTAGCCCCGCGCGGCTTTGTTGAATAAATCAGATTTCGGGTAAGTCTCCCCCGTAGCGGGTTGTGTTTTCAGGCAATACGCACGCTTTCAGGCATACCTGCTTTCGTCATTTTGTTCAGCGCTCGTACCAGGGCCATAGCCTCTGCAACCTGACCATCGTAGTCACGCAGTGTCAGTGAACCTCCGAACAGCTGTTTTACCCGGTACATCGCCGTTTCCGCTATCGAGCGACGGTTATAATCTGTTGTCCATTTCCACCGCGCATTACTCCCGGTCAGCCGCTGATTCGCAACAGCACGGTTACGGTCTGCATATTCACCGGGCCAGTAACCCGCGCCTTTTCGGGGCGGGATAAGCGCGCTGATTTTCTTACGCCGCAGTTCATCGTGACAGAGCCGGGTGTCGTAAGCGCCGTCTGCCGATGCTGCCCTGATTTTTCTGTGAGTCTGCCGGATAAGACCCGGGAAGGCTTCTGAGTCCGTCACATTGTTCAGCGACAGGTCTGCACAGATGATTTCATGTGTGTTGCTGTCAACTGCCAGATGCAACTTTCGCCATATACGACGGCGTTCTTTGCCGTGTTTTTTGACTTTCCATTCGCCTTCACCAAAGACCTTCAGCCCGGTGGAATCAATCACCATATGCGCGATTTCACCTCGGTGAACGTTTTGAAACTGACATTAACCGACTTTGCGCGCTTGCTGACACTGGTGTAATCCGGGCAGCGCAACGGAACATTCATCAGTGTAAAAATGGAATCAATAAAACCCTGTGCAGCCCGCAGGGTCAACCTGAACACGCGTTTAATGACCAGAACGGTGGTGATGGCGAGATCAGAATAGCGCTGAGGTCTTCCCCGTGATGAAGGCGTTGCCGACTCATACCAGGCCTGAATAGCTTCATCATCCAGCCAGAAAGTTATGGAGCCACGGTTGATGAGGGCTTTATTGTAGGTGGGCCAGTTGGTGATTTTGAACTTTTGCTTTGCCACGGAACGGTCTGCGTTGTCGGGAAGATGCGTGATCTGATCCTTCAACTCAGCAAAAGTTCGATTTATTCAACAAAGCCTCGTTCGCGTTTCAGTAGCTAGAAAAAGCGTTTTGCAACCGGGTTATCGTGACAGTCACCATGACGGCTCATACTCCCCTCTAGACCGTGTGATTTCAGGAACGACTGCCACTCATAGCTTGTGTCCTGACTGGTGTGATCTGATTGAACAAGCACCTGTTTTTGGGATTACGCCGCCATGCAGCCATCAGAAGCGCGCTCAGGACAATAGCCTTTGTCATCCGGTATACTTACACTAACACGAAGCAGTCAGAAATAGGCATTCGAACTTCCTTATATTAGAAACCAGTCACACGGCTTAATCATCCCTGAGAATTTTTCCTGCAATCTGGGCAGTCTCAACCCTGTCTTCGAGATGGCCAAGTGATCCAGGGTCATAGACAAGTGAAATAAAAATGTTTAGTCAAATCAGATATAAATGCGCAACCGAGATCGAGCCTTTATCGTAGGAGGTTAACTCGTTTTGACCTGCCCCCACGATTAGATACAACACTCAGTTAGTAACGTCGGAATCTTCATTCTCAGAATGACCCTTTCTCCAGCCCGCTGCAAATTCAGACGGTGTCTGATAATTCAGCGTGGAGTGCGGGCGGCATTCGTTATAATCCTGCCGCCAGTCATTAATAATTTTCCTGGCATGAACGATATCGCTGAACCAGTGCTCATTCAAACATTCATCGCGAAATCGTCCGTTAAAGCTCTCAATAAATCCGTTCTGCGTTGGCTTGCCCGGCTGGATTAAGCGCAACTCAACACCATGCTCAAAGGCCCATTGATCCAGTGCACGGCAAGTGAACTCCGGCCCCTGGTCAGTTCTTATCGTCGCCGGATAGCCTCGAAACAGTGCAATGCTGTCCAGAATACGCGTGACCTGAACGCCTGAAATCCCAAAGGCAACAGTGACCGTCAGGCATTCCTTTGTGAAATCATCGACGCAGGTAAGACACTTGATCCTGCGACCGGTGGAAAGTGCGTCCATGACGAAATCCATCGACCAGGTCAGATTGGGCGCCGCCGGACGGAGCAGCGGCAGACGTTCTGTTGCCAGCCCTTTACGACGTCTTCTGCGTTTTACGCCCAGGCCACTGAGGTGATAAAGCCGGTACACGCGCTTATGATTAACATGAAGCCCTTCACGGCGCAGCAACTGCCAAATACGACGGTAGCCAAAACGCCTGCGCTCCAGTGCCAGCTCAGTGATGCGCCCTGATAAATGCGCATCAGCAGCCGGACGGTGAGCCTCATAGCGGCAGGTCGACAGGGATAAACCTGTAAGCCTGCAGGCACGACGTTGCGACAGACCGGTCGCATCACACATCAACATCACGGCTTCCCGCTTCTGGTCTGTCGTCAGTACTTTCGCCCAAGAGCCACCTGAAGCGCCTCTTTATCCAGCATGGCTTCGGCAAGCAGCTTCTTGAGTCTGGCGTTCTCTTCCTCAAGCGACTTCAGGCGCTTAACTTCAGGCACCTCCATACCGCCATACTTCTTACGCCAGATGTAAAACGTGGCATCGGAAATGGCATGCTTGCGGCAGAGTTCACGGGCGGGTACCCCAGCTTCGGCTTCGCGGAGAATACTGATGATCTGTTCGTCGGAAAAACGCTTCTTCATGGGGATGTCCTCATGTGGCTTATGAAGACATTACTAACATCGGGGTGTACTAATCAACGGGGAGCAGGTCAGTTTGAAGCCACTTCTCACTGTATTTACCTATAGAGCCCGTTAACTTGACCATAACACCAAAGCTAAAAACTTAGAAAAAAGTTAGTAATTAAATATTAATAAAAATCATTAAGTTACTTAAAACTAACTGTTAGTATCATTCAGATACAACGACGGGAACGTAATCGCTCGCAGTGCCGAGGCGAAGCGCTGGATCAAAATGGGAACTCCGTGGTTTCAGATAAAAAACGAAAGATACCCGGAAAAAATATATGCGTTTTCAAGTAACTATGAACTTTATGCCTCGATGTCGGCGCGCGTGATGAACAGCCTGGAGGAACTGGCCCCCAGAGTGGAACAGTATTCAATTGATGAGATGTTCCTCGACCTGACCGGCGTGGAGCACTGTATGGAGCTTGAGGACTTCGGCCGGCAGCTGCGTCAGCACGTGTATGACTGTACCCGCCTTACCATTGGCTTGGGCGCCGGGCCAACGAAGACCCTCGCAAAATCAGCCCAGTGGGCCTCAAAAGAGTGGAAACAGTTTCGTGGCGTACTTGCTCTGACCAGGGGAAATCCGCAGAGAACGCGGAAACTGCTTTCACTGCAGCCGGTTGAAGAAATCTGGGGGGTGGGTAACCGTATTGCACGCAAGCTGAATGTACTGGGCATTAAGACCGCGCTCGATCTGGCTCTGACGAACCCGGCCTTCATCCGCAAAAATTTTTCTGTCGTCCTTGAGCGAACGGTACGGGAACTGAACGGGGAAAGCTGCCTTTCGCTTGAGGAAGCCCCTCCGACGAAACAGCAAATTGTCTGCAGCCGCAGTTTTGGCGTGAAGATCACGGAGTACGAGTCACTCCGTCAGGCTATCTGTCAGCACGCAGAGCGGGCCTCTGAAAAGCTGCGTAAAGAGCACCAGTATTGCCGGCATATTTCCGTTTTCATCAAAACGTCTCCGTTCGCCGTTAAAGAGCCTTACTACGGCAACGTGGCTACGGAAAAACTTCTTACACCCACTCAGGACACCAGGGACATCATTGCAGCCGCCACAACGGCTCTGGAGCGTATCTGGAGGGATGGGCACAGGTATGCCAAAGCCGGAGTTATGCTGAATGACTTCACCGGCTCCGGCGTTTCGCAGCTGCAGCTGTTCGACGAACGCCCGCCACGCCCTCACAGTGCTGAGCTGATGAGGGTTCTGGACGGGATCAACAACTCAGGGCTGGGTAAAGTATGGTTTGCCGGTAGAGGAATTGTGCCATCCTGGCAAATGAAACGCGATATGCTCTCCCCTGCGTACACCACTCGCTGGAGAGATATCCCCGTTGCGAGGATCGGTTAAATTTTGCCTTTCAGAGAGAGCCAGCAGTGCTCGCCGCAGCCGAACGACAGGGCGAAGCCCGCGAGTGAGCGAGGAAGCACCAGGGGAGCTGAAGCCTTTTAAAACACCTTACGCACTTAAGTTCTATAGATTCCATAATGAGTTATCCACATATCCTTTGAGTAGATCCAATAATTTACCCTTAGTTATCCAAATAGATCCAAACTGATCCCTTTAGCGGCAAAACCTTTGTTTACGGGCCTCGTAGCGATTTCAGGTGTGTCGTAGTGGGAGAAAGGTGTTCTGAAGCGGGAAAAAGGTGTGTCAAAACGGGGTAAGGGTGGGTAGAATCGGGAAGAAAGGTGTGTCGAAACGGGAAAGAGTTAATATTTAGGCACATATCGATCATATGCT
>NZ_JBLGUC010000003.1:0-39582 GCF_050030335.1 Enterobacter cloacae complex sp. 302F9
ACTCCTGGCCTTGTTTTGTGGTTTTCCATACCAGCTCCGAATACCCCTTTTCTTTTTCGATGGAGATAAGCCCGGTATTTGCCGCCAGTTTCTCAAGAATACCCGCGCGGGTGGCTTCCGTTCCGATACTGCCACGATCACTGCTGCCCTCGTCTTTCGCTTCCAGCGCCTTTCTGAGAGCCGGATCATCAATGAATTTTGCCGCACTCGTCATGGCGGCCAGTAACGTTGACTCTGTGAAATAGCGAGGTGGTGTAGTCTTTTTCTTGTCCACGTCTGCCGATTCACACAGGCCGCTGTCATTAAATTTCAGCAATGAAAGGTCAAAACCGTCCGTTCCGGCATCTTCGGTTTCGTCCTCGTCATCACTATCCTTACCCAGCGCTTCCCAGCCCTTTTGTACCAGAACGCTCTGTGTGGCCGTAAAGGTATCCCCCTTAATATCAAAGTGGATTTTCGTCTTGTTGCGGATCGCATCCGGGTAGAACAGCCCGATAAAGTAGACGGACACCAGGTTATAAACGTTCCGCTCTTTTTCATTAAGCTGAATACCGGCTCCGCTTTTTGTCGTCGGGATGATGGCGTGGTGCGCCTCAATCTTACTGGCATTAAAGGCTTTGTGTTTCTGGCCTTTATCCATATCTACGATCGCAGACGCCAGTTCGGGTACGGTGGCCGCTATAGCAGTGGCAATATCTCCGGCCTGGTAATAATGCTCATCTGAAAGATAGCGATTGTCAGAACGTGGATAGGTCAGAAGCTTGTGAGTTTCATACAGCCCCTGCATCACATCGAGCGTATCTTTTGCAGAATAACCAAATCGCTTTGCGCAGAGCTGCTGAAGCGTGGAAAGGTTAAGCGGAAGCGGAGGCTTGCTATTTTCCGGCTTTGTCGTCGCGATAGTAACAATAGCATCCTTACCCGTAACACGTCCGGCAATATGCGCGGCCTGAGCTTCGGAGATCAGGCGTTTTTTCTCGTCTATCTGATCGTCGTCTGTTGTCTGATATTTCGCCTTAATCTGATGCCCGTTCATCGACAGACTGGCGAATACATCGTAATAAAAGCTTTCTGTGTGATTCTGGTTCGCCAGCGTGCGCATGTTCACCAGACCAAGAACGGCACTTTGTACCCGGCCAACGTTCAGAACGCCGTCATAGCCCTTCTCACGGCCTTTTAATGTACATCCCCGCGTCATGTTATAGCCAAAACCCTGATCGCACAGGGAACGCGCCAGGGCGCTTAACGTCATACCGCGAAATTTATCGTTAGGTTGTAAATTCGACAGTGATTTTTGCACTGGCGCAAGGTTGAGGTCGGCAACAAGCAGTCGCTGGACGGGTTTCTTGTTTCCGGCATAACCCAGAATCTCATCAACCAGCAAACATCCTTCATCATCGGGGTCGCCTGAATGAACGATGCTGTCGGCTTTATCGATAAGAGACAAAATAATGCGGGTCTGTGCTTCTGATTCAGGCTTGATTTTATATTTTGGCGGATAAACCGCTTTAATGGGTAAATCACTATAACGCCAGTTGGAATATTTGTCGTCATAATCCTGTGGGTCGTAAAGCTCCAGCATATGACCATAACACCAGGTAACGACATCAGAACCGTGTTCAAAATAGCCGTTTTTCTTTTCTGTATTGGGATTTCCGCCCAGTCCTTCAAAAATAGCCTTTGCTAAAGACGGTTTTTCTGCAATAAAAAGTCTCATTAATCAATCCTCAAGGTAACTTGAATAGTCAGGCTGCGCACCATTCTTTTTAAAGATTTCTTCCCTTTCCTCTATGTCTTCTTCTGCCTCCTGCACACTAAGGTCAAGGGTTCCTTTCAAAAAGGCACGCGCATTCTTGATTACATCTACTGTTAATTCGTTTTTTGTTCCGCGAATCATGCCAATAGCAATATTTATTATCTCCTTTATTTCAGCAGGAGTCGTTCTGTCCAGCACCGCGCCAAGTTCTTTAAGGTCAATATTTATATCGTCTGGTAAGTACATTTTGGCACAAGCGGCAGCGGCTTTAGTCCGAAAAGCACCTACAGATATGATTCTGTCAATTCTGCCAGGGCGTTTTCTGATGCGCGGATCAATCCGGTTAGGATAGTTCGTTGAAAAAATAACATATGTCCCGGCAAGATTTCGCGGTGTATCAGCCCCATCAAGAAAACTTAACGTTCCGGCATCAGCCCGATAAAGTTCATCAACCTCTTCAGCTATTATGATAACGGGTATTTTCTTTTGAGCTGCGGCATAGCAAACATCTTTAAAGTAATCATCAGCATAAACAAATACATATTTATCCTGATATTTTGCCCCCAAAGCTTTTGCGATAGTCGTTTTCCCTGTGCCCGGAGGACCAGTAAAAAGCACTTTTCGCATTCCTGACTGACCATAACGGGTGTAGAAATCAATATCCGAAAAGAACTGATTAAAGTCATTCTCCAGCTCATTAAACTTTGGATGAACAGAAAAACGTAAAGCGTTTTCTATTTCTTCCTTCCTTGCCTTACCGTGATAATAAACGCCGTCGTAACACCCGATTTTCCAGATACCTTTACGGGGTAAAGAGCGGTTTAATTTAGCGCGTCCAGCTTCGCAAAGATTATGAAGCATCGACATACTTTTGGTTGTGCCAACTGCGTACTCCATTCTGACTTTAGAGTTAAGAATGAAGCGAATAATATGAACCACTTCATTTTGACCAAGATGAATCCGGTATGCTCCCGAACCATCTTTAAACATAAGCTTTTTAATCCTCCCGGCTTTAGCCATAACAGGGCTACTTCCCGTATGAACGACGGTTGAAGCAACGGGTTCGATATCAAGATTCGAATAAATTTTACGATTCTTTCTGTTTATAAAAATCTCTGCCACTTTAGGATAGTAATCACAATCCTTTACGACAGTACCAAAATTATCTTCACCGTAATATTCTTTATGGAGCCGTAAAGCCTGCTCTACCAGAGTTAATTTACCCATATGCGCACCATGTATATTAAAAACCGTGACGTTGCCTGAAGATTTTCTTCAGGCAGAGGAGGGGTTGGACAAGCGAAGCGCGTCAGTTTTGTTTATGACGCCACTCCCACGGAGGAACGGGATTACTGTCAGCCCACAGGCCGCGCTTCTGTGTCTGAGCTTCCCGTTGCAGAGCCGGTAATGAGTTATCGGTGTTGTACCTGTCATAAACCCATGCAGCCCCTTTTAGCACTTGCTGGCGGTTAGCCTCAGTGCCGTTCGCTGTCACCACTCGTCCCAGGACTCGCCCGTAGCGATCTGTTTGCGTATAAGAGACGGTAACTGATTGCCCTGCCAGCAGGGCTTTAAGTTGATTGGTTGACCAGCGACCAAAGGGTTGTTTTTTTTCCGGTGCATCGATATTTATCAATCGGACTCGAATCGGAACTTCATACACAACAATTTTCGCGGGTAGTGTTTTAACTTCGATGGTATCTCCATCGAGAACGCGAATAACTTTCCCCTGAATCTGAGCAGCACACAATGTAGCTGGCAACAGGGCAACAGCAAAGGAAAGAACATTAAAAAAATGTCTCATTGCTTTCTTCCCTCCCATATTGCTGAGAGTCTTTTAAAAATGGATAAAACGACGACTAAAGCCACTGCGATAACAGCCAACGAAGGAAGTACATAGCTGTATAACTCAACCATGAAATTAATAAACTCAATGAGCGATTGCGGCTTTAAGGAAGCATCCCACAAAACGATAACAAAACGATAAAGCCCATAGACAATTGCCGGAAACCAGACCATAAACAACAAAATTTCAGTAAAAACAGAAGCGACCGATTTGACACTATCGATAATTTCAATTCCGGCAATTCTCACACTTCTTGCATCAGGTACGTTAATAATTTTCATCCTCCCACCCCTGTAAAAAATGTTCGCAAGTTCCAGTCTCAAACCTGAAACTTGCGTATTCACATCAGAATTAAATCAAACAGAATTAAAAGTTTTTCAATCGGCCAAAGCTTGAAATAATTTTACTTACTGTACCTGCATCAGCCGCAGGACATTCATTTAGTTTTTTCTTTCTGGCATCTGCCGTGTGATCGGGTAAAAAACCATGTTTATTCTTTTTCCTGATTGACATAAAACTTTTATACATCGGGTCACATTCTGCCGGACTACTTCCGTCAAGTTTTCCGGCAAGGCATAACACCATTGCACATGGATCGTTCGGGTCGGCCTTTTCCTCAGCATGAGCAGTTCCGGCAGCGAACGCACAAAGCAGCACTGCCGTGGTTACGGTCTTTTTCATATACACCTCATGGATAACGGGCAACTAACGCCCTGCGGTTGTTCAACCCCGGCTCAATAAAATTACAAGAATTTTATTAATCCGGCGTTATCGTGATAAATAAACACTGGTAGTCCGGCAAGAAAAACAGTTCATTTTATAACGATACTGTATGACACCGTTTGCACCGTTCGCCCTCAACCAGTTTTTAGCTGTGAAAAAGTCTGTTCCGTTACTGGTTTCAACAATCACTGAATCAGAATGTGCAACAGAATAAAAAACAGCATCATCGTAAAGGCGGTTTTCAGGCCTGAAATTATGGATAACCTTAACCCACGATGAATTAACCTTGTCTGATTTAATAACTGAGTATGTCGGTTGCCAGTCCATTAATTGTGTATTCACCGTTTCAGGATTCTGTTCCCAGTCAACCTGTGGTGGTTCAGGCGGAGAGGAACAGGCAGAGAGAAAAAGGACACTGACCATTAACATTTTTTTCATAGTAAAACCTCTGACTCCAGCTCACCGACGGAGAGCATTTTTTCTTTAGAAGGATATTTAAGCCCTTTAACACCCAATACTTTTTTAGTCTTATTCAGAGAGGCGGTTAACTCGGTAAGTTTGGGGCTTACCATCATCAGCCTGTCCATAAAATACGGGTCGAGGAAGTAGAGGGCTTTCTCAGCTTTAACCGGGTTTTCACCTTTAAGAATGATAAATTCTTCTTTAAAATCCAGCGTTCCCAGCTCCTGCGGGAGCACAAGGGCGCGCTGCGCCTCACTTTCTGAACTGCTTTTCGACGTTGAGCGTCCGCTTGTCTTGCTTGAACCTGTCGATTTGGTGGTGATATAGCCCAGCTTTTCCGAAATCTTTTTAGCGTCATCTTCTTCACTGACAGCGTAGATAATCCGGCAGGGATGCGCACTCATCAGCGTTTTGGCACCTTCAACACCATAGATTTCATTAAGCTGACTGATATTCTGGTAAATCGTCAGAAGTTTGAGTTTAAACCCGGCAATATAACCCGAACCTTTTTTAATGATTGGCATGTAACCAATAGACGGAAACTCATCCAGGAACATCAGACAGTCATGTTTCAGTGTCGGGTCAAAGTCAGGGTTTTCTCGTAACGTGACTTCCACAACGAAGTTAAAGAACAGGTTGAGGAAGTCATAGGCCAGGGACATATCTTCAGCATTAACGCCAACATAAACAGTGATATCTTCCCGGCGCAACTGGCGAAGGTCGAAATCATTGCCGTCTGTACATTTGCGAACAGTCGGAAGATAAAACAGACTCATTTTCTTACGAAACGAACCATCAATACTCGAACGTTGTTCGTCTTCGGTTTCGTGATACTCCCTGATTTTGGTCAGGGCATCGCGCAGATGATACAGCGCGTTTTCATCAAGTCCTTTTGTTCCCTCCAGGTCTTCTCGCTTACTGAGTATCAGCTCCCGGTCGATGTTGCTGTACAAATCGACTACAGAACCAATTGAGAAAACAGGTTTAAGCCCGAACTCACCAAGCCAGGAGGGGTCGTAGTTAATAAAGAAATGAAGCAATTTTGCCAGCCCCGTCCAGTACTGCCCCGCGAGGTTATTAAAGTGTGCTTCCGCTCCGGTCAGACCGTAAGACGGGAACAGGATCTCAATCAGCTTCAGCAGGTCTTTAGCCCCGCTCTCTTCTTTTAAATCAATATAGAAAAGCGGGTTAAACTGATGCGTTTTACTGTTGAAAGGGTCAAGAAGATAGACCTTATTACCCAGCAGTTTTTCACGTACCTTACTGGTGATTTTCCACAGTTCCTGTTTTGGATCTAATGCAATCAGGGAATGTTTCCTGACCAGCAGGTTTGGAATACCTATTGCAGCCCCTTTACCTGCGCGGGTTCCTGCGCCAAGTGATACAAAATCTGGTGCGGTATACCACAGGTATTTACCTTTATATGCACCTACAAGAATATCAGTATCGTTTTCTTTCTCCCATTTCAGAAGTTTCGATTTTCTTAAATCATTATCACTGGCAAACTTCGCGTCACCATAAAGAGCAACATCCGTTTTATTCAGTTGCCAGATAATAAAAACAGGCACAATGAGAGACGAAACCATACCTGATAAAAGAGAGGGGATTGCGGTTAACCTGATATCTGTCCGTATATTACTCTCTGTTATTATCCGCCACAGCAGCATGGAATCAAAATTCTTCCATATATAAAGCGGCGTTTTTCCGTTCAGGAAGTAAACAGCAACTGAGCCAGTATAATACGTCACAAGACACATAACCAGACCGATAAAAGCCCACTGGCCTTTATCGGGTAGTTTCAGAGACATAATCACTCCTTCAGCTTTTCAAAGTATTCCTGAAAATGAATATCACGATAGTAAATACCCGATGCAAATCGGTTATCTTCCTCATCGATGTACTTAATACTCATAATCACATCGACGTTGCTTAACACCCTCCGCAATATAATGTTATAAGGCAAATTCTGACATTCAGGGTTCATATAGCACCGTTGAACCAGTCCAAGCACAGCATCTTCAGGGGTGCTCTCATGGACGGTTGTAAGGTTCCCTGCATGGCCGGAACTTGAGCCTTTGAGAAAATCCCAGGCTTCCGCGCCGCGAACCTCAGTCATGAGGATTCTGTCCGGGTTCATACGAAAACCAGAACGTAAAAGAGAAGCGGAACTGACAGTGCTACTTTCCCCTTCTGA
Organism: Enterobacter cloacae complex sp. 302F9; assembly: GCF_050030335.1. NCBI lineage: Bacteria > Pseudomonadati > Pseudomonadota > Gammaproteobacteria > Enterobacterales > Enterobacteriaceae > Enterobacter > Enterobacter cloacae complex sp. 302F9. The sequence continues at coordinate 6,982 of NZ_JBLGUC010000003.1, forward strand.
CGGGTAATACAATTTCACATGATTTTTGTGGAACCTGAACTTTGCTTCATCTGTATCTTCAATTGAAATACATCGTAAATGATGGGGTATGTACTGAAGACAGGCATTTGCAAAGGTGGTTTTACCCGCCCCCGTTCCGGCACAAAATACCATCGTTTTACCCTTAACCAGGCATTCAGGGACAAATTGTTCAAAACAATTATCTTTAAACATTGAAGATAATTCATCTTCTTTATCCCTGAATTTCCCCCCTTGATTTAGCCTTGAGTAAAACCCTTGTTTAACAAAGGTATCATGGTCGATAAACACACTGGACGGCTTACGGATTGTAATAGACACCGTTTCCCGTTCCGTTGCCGGGGGAATAACTATTTGTACACGCTCCCCTCCGGGGAGCGTAACAGAACGTAAGGGATATTCTGGCGTAACCGACCCACCATCATGATAATCAGAAATTGCCCCTGCAAATGACATACAATCTTTAAAATCCATTTTTAATTCATGCTGCTGCCATTTCCCACTCACTTTAACAAACAGTTCATCAGGCCGATTTACCGCGATTTCAGTTAAACCATCGACTTCATTAAGCCAGTGGTGGAAGTATTCATCTATTATTTCATAAACAATATGTCTGTTCTCTGCATCCTTCATAATTCACCTTTTCCTTTAAGATCTTCAATAAAACGCATGACTTCTTCGTAATTAAATCGATGCGTTTTGATTTGTTTCAGTGGTTTGGGGAAAGGAACGCCATTTATTGGTATGCCCTTACGAATATGATGGTATATTTCGCTTTCCCTTATTCCTAACAGCATTGAAAACTCTTTGATATCCAGCGTTATCAAATTACCTCCGGGTACCCACCATTTTTAATTTGTAGATGCTGGAGAAATCCAAATCCTGACCAACGATCAGAGTAATGATTTCCCCCTGGTTTTTATAAAGCGTTGGAGGGATATTTACGCTGTTTGCAAACGCTTCGCGTGCTATATCAGCAAAAGCCTGGCGACTGTTAGCTGTATAGTCGGTCTGATTGTCTTTATTACTTTTAGCCGCTCCACTTGCGGCCTGTGCCACATCGGGGATCATGCCAACCATCATCGCGCCCATAAAGCGATCTGCAAAATGTGTGTCAATCCAGCCTGAAGCCCCGGCCTCACCCAGCGCTCCCGCCGCCTGTGTATCAATCAGCGGAATATCAATGAAAGGTTCCTTACGTGTTCTAAGCTTCGTAGCAGCGATAAACACGGCTCCCTGACCATGATTGAACGTGCCCGTTTTATACATCAGATATGCGGCTGTTCCCTTTTCAATTAGCTTTACATTCCTGTTTGCACTGTATACGTCCTCATTAATCGTACAGACCAGCTTGCCAGCCAGATCAGAAATAAATCGTCTGTCCAGCGAGCACTTAATCGCGGTATTTTCAGGAATGAAAAGGTTAGGGTCATAAGGAACGCGCGTAATTTTAGAAAGCTGCGCGGGTTGCCCTGCATTAACAGGCTGAACCTCTGCCTGTTTGTCACTGCCGTCCCCCTCGTTCCTGGTATTGCTGGCCGTTGATGAGCTACCACCGGAATTTGAGGAAGCAGAGCTGCTCCCCCCATAGGCCACATCCAGCGCACGACTGAAGTTTTGTTGTACTTTTTCCGGTGGCGTTTCCGCTTTGCCGCTGCTTTCCTTCCGTTCTTCCGTCTTAGCCGGTTCTTCCCTGGTGTTGAATGGATCAACATCATCGCTGAGTCCTGTCGCGCGTTTTACTGAACCAGTAGATACCGCATTACTGGCAGGCTTATCATCACCGCTGGACATTGCACGAATAATCGACGGGATATAGTAGACAGACACCCCGGCGGCCAGCAGAAGGAAAGCGGCCACAATAATCACCAGCCCCTTACGCGATTTTTTAAGCTTCTCGATACCCAGGCGTTTTACTGATTTACCGTCATCTTCATCTCCCTTATCCGTTTTATCGTTTTGCTCAATTTCTTTCTGATGCCGTTCCCGTAGTGCCTGTTCAATTTCTACAGCGGTCGGGATTTTATTTTCCTGTTCGCTCACTGGATCACCTCTTTCTCAACGTTCGGGGAAACGGTATCTCCTGCCGGAAGACGGACTTTGCCAAAGCCCCGGTTTTCAACCCCAACAACCTGATTTCCCATACGCAAAACAAAGCGCTGGTCTACAGGAACACCAACAACGGTGAAACTACCGCTGTTTTTGACTACCGGGTTAGTCAGCGTTTCCTGTTCGCCGCTCATAACAAAGACGCTGGGGATTTTCTTCAGGGGGCTGAAGCCAAACCAGGTATAGCGGCCATCGTCATACGCATAATCCGGGCTGATTGACTGGCTGCCGTCAGCTACCCGCTTCCAGTAATCCCAGTTCTTGGGCGACTTCGCATTTTCAAGAGAACGGTTGATTGCCTGCTCCTCCTGCCGCTTGTTAAGAGCCTCAATCCGTTTCTTCTCGATTTCGGCTTGCTCCTTCCGGCGTTCCTGCGGGTACTGGTAATTAACAACAAACGCGATCTTATCCGGCTGCCGGAACGTTCGGGCGTTCAGCTCCATGCTGTAATTACGTTTTGTTGTGCGAACAAACAGGTTTGTTCGCCAGCGTTCCAGGTCGTTTTCAGGATCAAGGGCTACACTGACCACCTCTGAAGACTGGTTGCCATTGTCATCGGTACTGTTCTTCTGTACGGTCTGTTTGACGGGCTTCACTTCGAGATACACCAGGTTATCTTCTTTGTTCACTTCCCAGCCCTGGGGAAAGCCGGTTCTGGCACTGATGACCGTTTCATCCTCGTCAAATACCAGTGTGGTTGTATAGCCAACCGCACTGTTTATGACTGTCGTGTTTTGCGGGTTATAACTGACAATCTGATTACGGGGATCAAAACGGCTGGCTGCTGGCGTAACGGCTGCATGGCAGACGTGCGACACCAACAGAAGCGCCACAATTAGCGCTCCTTTATTCATTTTCATAGTTTTCACCCTTTCACTTCTTTATCGCGTACATAGCTCGTTACAACGAATTTAAGCGGGTTATTGTTTCGGTCACCCGATGCCATTTCGACCTGTGGTTCAATACGGTAGGTCAACCGGACGTTCCAGTATTCATAATCATCCTGGCCTGTCGCGACATTTCGAATGGTTAATTTAAACCGGATATATGCTCCCATATCCTTATCATCGCGCCGGGATGACGGACTGATAATCACGGACGGATTATCCTGAACAGATGCGGTTTTTTCCGCTTTATTATAAATAACCTTTGGTGACTGGTTGCCGTTGATTAAAGCGTTGTAATCCGTCGCCACATTCTCAGCGCTGTATAACAGAACATAATCATAATCATGCTGGAGACTGAAATAGTTATACCCTTCACGACGCTTCACATACTGAGTAATGAAGTATTTCGCCAGCGCTTCATTTTCAGAGAGGTTTTCTTTTTTAACAGAAGTCAGTCTTTCAGCAACGCCAGTGACACCATTAATAAGATAAGCTTCGACAACCGTACTCTTTAACGGTAGCGCTCCATTCAGTGCCAGCAGAGACAACACACCTACGGCAATTCCTGCAATACCACCGAATTTATAAATGCGGTTCATTTTCTCCTGCATCAATACATTTTTCTCTTCAAAAGTAGTTGAAGAGTCTGTTACTTCTTTTTTCTTGTTAAAACCGGGAAGTTTTAATCCTGAGAGTTTAAACCCCATTGCGCATTACCTCTGCTGAATTAACAGGTTCGCTTTTTCCGGATACCGGAGGTTGTTTATGTGACGCCTGGCATCCGACAAGGCAAAGCGTCACGATAGCCGTGATAAGTAGTTTCATAATGTGAGAACCTAAATAGAGGAGTGAATATTTACTGCGGAATACTCAGAGTTGACAGATTTAAATAATAAATCGGTTAACCTCCATATTTCTTTTTCGCCGCATCTATCGCAGCCTGGCGAAGCCTCTTAGCGCCAATATTAACGCCCTGCCCGGTCAGATTCCCCAACTTACCGGATACACCAGGAGACTGGTTGAACCCTCCATCCTGACGGCGAACGCCTTTCCATGCGCCAATCCCTGCATTTTTACCCATACCAAGCAGATTACGCCCCATACGGGAAGCGCCGAACACGCCAGCACCAATCCCCATTGCGGCTGCCCCTTGCATCGCGCCTTCAACACCTACCCCTGCGAGCTGGGAAGCATAGGTTTTGGCTTGCCAGATAATCCAGGCCATAAATGCACCTGCAACCCCGGCCTGAGCACCTGTTGATATCAGATTTAATTCATCTGCGTTAGCTATCGAGATTGTCAGAATGCCATTAAGGAACGTCATTCCCGCTTTAATTGCCAGTCCACAAAACAAGAATATGAAGCATGAGCTAAATATTAACTGAAGCCAGCTATTAAACATCTGCCTTAAAAAACCAAATGAAAGACAAATAATAAACAACGGCGCGGTAATAGTAAGTATCTTAATAGTAACTTCGGCGGCGAGATAAACTATTGAAGTTAGCAATAATGCAATTATCCCTCCAGCATATGTTAATAAAGATGCGATTGCCCCATCTGTTTTCACATACTTCGAAGTATCTTTGGACATAAGATATGCAGCTACCTGCTGAACTTTCTCCCAAAGCTCGTCAACCCATTTCCAAGGATCACCTCCTGCAAATGTTTCCTTCAGCCCATCAATGGCCTGAGTTGCACTATCTAACCACCCCCCCATATTTTTGACAAAAACAAGAATTAACCAGAATCGACATAGATTCCATAAAAAATCCTGCACTGCGGTTTTTTGCTTCCCAACTATTGTGGTATAAGCATACCACAATATATAAATGGAAATACCATACTTACCCAACTGAGACGCTATTGAAGAAAAGTTATCTAACTGACCAGTCAAAGACTGGTCAAGAGTTTTAACAATAACGTCATGAGCGGCCTGGAAATACCTAGAAGTTGCCATAGTGGCTCCTTTTAACTTCCATCTTTACCCAATACATTTTTGAATGCATCTTTATAGTCAACATGCTTAGGATGTAATTGCTTATACCTAAACAAACCTTCCTTAGCGTTTTTACAATTTTCGCTATCACTCCCAGACTTTTTGCATTCAGCTACTTTTTTCGTTGCATCGTCTACGTGAGACTGCCACCAGTCTACAGATTTAACCTCTTCACACCCGGTAAGAAAGAATGTAAGCCCCAACGCCGCAACTAATCCATATTTTTTCAAAATGCCCCCTCAGTTCATTTCATAACTCTGCTGCTCAAATGCTGCCTTATAATCAACAACTGGAGTTTCTTTATTAACAGCCCCTAATTGTTTCTCCTGGAAAGCAGCCTGTAACATTTTCTCCTTGTATTCTGCAAGATCGCGCTGCTTATCGCGATACATTTCATACTGAAATTTGAGCTTGTTAAATTTCAGGCTTGCCAGAGATACAGCGTTTGTCGCGTCCTGCGTGGCTTTCGTGTCCTGGGCGTTCTTCACCTGGTCGATAAGGTCGGCCATTTCCTGATTATCTTCACGCAGTTTACTTTCCAGCTTATTGCCGTACTCGATCCCCGCCAGTTGGGACAGGAACGAGGCTTCACAGCCCCGCACCAGGTCGCCCGTATATCCCAGCCCCTTACAGGTGTTTGTCACCTTATAATCGGCCAGTAGTGATCTGGCTTGCTCAGACAGGGTGGCTTCCGGGTTCTTAATGTAATCATCAATGAAGGAGTTCCCCTGGTCGTAAATATTCTCCAGCTCCTTACTGACAGATTGCGCAGACTGCACCAGTCCCTGAACATCACGAATGCCCGTTTTGGTCAGCAGCTCCTGCTTATAGGCATTAATCTGTTTCTGGTAGTGGTTCACGGTGTCCTGCCACTGTTTGAGGCGTTCTGTCCAGCGCTGCGCTTCGACAGCCCATTCAGGGTTTGCATCAATGGCAACGGGAACACCAGCCTGAGCACCAGAAATAACCGTAACAGAGGCGATAAGTGCCGCAACGATATGCTTTTTCATAGGGATTCCTTAAATCAGGTTTGCACGTTCCAGATAGGTATCAAGCCACTCTTCCGGCTTCATACCCTCTTTCCAGATTTCATCGAACAGTTCAAGCTGGGGTTTCGATGCGCTGAGAACCGGTAGGTAATACGCCGCTTTTCCCAAATCCAGTCTTGCGAAAGCCGCAAAATCATCACTTTCCCCCTTCCTCTGTGGGTTTTTGACGACCAGGAACTGACGAGATAACGGGTCAATGGCTTTAATTTTGTCAAAATAAAGTTCTCTCACTTCCAACTCGTCTACGTACTCACTACGTTTCGCTTTGGGGTTCGCCAGATAAATATGTGTTGCGCACTGCTCACGAACGGCAGCCGCGATAGGTGATTTAATTAGTTCATCCGGCGATTGTGTCGCTACGACAAGCACCATATCCAGCTTACGCGCGGTTTTGAGTTTGTTATAAACAAAATCTCTGAACGCTTCGTTGTTAATCCATTGCCAGAACTCATCCATGTAGATAAGGAGTCGGCGGCCATCAGCCAGCATGGTGACACGGTAGATGAGATAGAATGAAGCGGCGCTGGAAAGTACTTTGTTATCCAGAAACTCCGTTCCGTCTATACCGAAAACGTCCAGGTTGTCCACATCAAACGTATCGTCCGGGTTATCAAACACCCAGCCAAATTCCCCTCCCTGCACCCAGGCATTCAGGCGTGCTTTAAGCCCATGCCGCCGGGTTTCAGTATCATCAGGCTCCAGAATGAGTGGTCGCAACTTACTGATCGGATAAGAGCGGTTTGACCTCTGCATCAGGCGCTCAACGGCATCAGAAATCAGGCGGTTCTGGTAATCATCAAGCGGCTCACTGTTAAGCGTACAAAGTAGCCTCACCAGGTCTTTCATAAAGGAAATATTTCGTTTGGTTGGTGGCAAAGCCGCAGGGTTCCAGCCAGTCGGCTCTCCTTCTTTCACCCGAAAGTAAGCACCTCCCATTGAACGTATACCGGGTTCCGCTGCCCGATCTTTGTCGAAAAATACTGTAGTTAACTTCTTTAATTTCCTCTCAGGTGGAAAAGACTCCGGCGTTCCGAACTGCTGGGCGGCGAAAGCCTTAGTCATCATCACTACCGTTTTACCCACGTTTGACGTACCAAGAATTTCGGTATGCCCCAGCGTGGGGTTTTTACCGAAGTAATTTTGATGCTCGGTAGTCATGTGATAGTTCAGGTTATAAATATCATTTCCTGAGCCGCCCAGGGTGATAAGGTTGTTACCCCAGGTATTTCCTTTCTCCTTGCCCGTAAAGAAATTATGGAAGCTTTCCATTTCGGCAAAGTTCAGACTGCTGATAGAACTCAGGCGTGGCCGTAACGTGTAGTTACCAGGTAACTGAGCAAAATACGCTGCGCCAAGACTCAAGGTTGAATAGGTTACGATCAGCCCTAAATCCTCCAGGGTCGTCGTTACAATATTGGTGTCCTTCACCAGACGCTCCGGCGAATCTGCGTAAACAATCAGTGTCTGGTGACTTTTCCCGAAAGAAATATAGCCGCTGGAGACCATATCGAGACCAACTTTCAAATCAGCGAGCAAGGATTTAGCGGCATCATCGGTCATTTCGAGTTTGTCGATCTGATCATCCAGCGCCTTGATTGCAGACTGCTTGTCTATCGGAGTTAAAGAGGAAGTCTGTACATACTCAACCGGGAGATACATCAGTGCATCAAAAATTCCGGCATCCGTTTCCTGAAAGTAGTCCTTGATCTCGATGCAACGAAAGTACCGGGCATGGTCAGAGGCAGTGATTTGTCCAGCATCGTTACCAAAGAACAGGTCTTTACCACCCAGGTATGTATAAAACGGACTATTGGTGACTCTGACTTTCTGCCAGCGCCCGGATAGCAGTTTCTGGAACAGCGTAAGCTGTTCTGAATAAACTATATTATTTTCTTCATATAACCCAAGACGACGGGAATGAAACCGGGAGAGATAGGTGCTCAATCTGCCACATATTTCATTCATATCATTAATGGGTTCTTCGAAGATATTTTTATTACCCTTTTTCCTTGAAAGAAAATGCGTCACTTTATCTTCAGCGCTGAACGGTTTATAGCATACGGTTAAGTATAATTTGTTTTCAAAATACTCAGCCGCCGAAAGCGATTCGTAATAATCGTTCATCACTCTGTTGACGAATGGGATCTTGCTGTCAAATACAGGTCGCACTTCTTTTCTAACCCGAATACGATGCGTATAAAAGGTAACGGGTTTCCCATCAAAACTACGTATCAGCGTATTGAGCTGGTCAGTAAGCAAGGCTAGATCCGCTTCATCTACACATTCAAAATAAGCTCCGTCAATCTGCCAGGTCGCCAGTAGATCATGGTTTCTGGTAACAATGAGGTTATCAGTGATGTGTGATGAATACGGGATTAACTCTTCAAGAGAAGACTGGTCTTTAAGCTTCATAAAATTGTCCACTTTCGATATATCGACTGCGTCGTACGAACTCCCCGCATAATGGACGGCATTGAAGCGCTTGTTTGCCAGAGGATTACCTTTGATTTGCATTCGCAGATAAAGCAGGTCAAAAAAGCGTTCATCTATCTTCGTAACTCGCTTGATGGCATACCAGCCAGGGAGGATGAGGGCATACATAGCCTCATGAATCCAGACACCAAGCAAAACGCAGATAACGCACATTCCAAGAAAGGGGTAGAGCGGAACGCCCAGCCCCCTAATCAAAGCGGGGCGTGTCAGCCCTTTAAAAACGGTACTCATTTTTACGCCCCCTTTTATTACATATTACGCTAACCAGTCAGGCAGATATGGCGCAACAATAAAGATGATAATCCCGATAATTAAAGGCGTAATCCACGCTGCATGCTGGCGTGAGAAGATAGCGATATAACCAATTACCAGCGCAATGATGGTGATTGCTGGCTTACGGATATCCGTCAGAAAATCGATAATCTTCTGCAAGAAGCCAGTTGTTTTAGTGGATACATCATCAGCAAAGGCGGGTTCTGCTACACAAAGCATCAATGCAGCCATAAATACAGAAAGAGTTAAATAACGTTTATTGAGTTTTAACATCGTTTGTTTCCTTTTCATCTAAAACAGTGCCACGCATGGCATATTGGGGATATACGGTAACTTCTTTAGGTTTGATACTCTGTGTTACATTCTCCTTTCTGATTGCATCTTTAACTGAAGGAACCACCCAGTTTTTTTTGTTATCAGGCGGATTAAACCCTATGCGCTGTATATAACTGGTGTTATTAAAATCTGATTCAGGTTTAGTTCCTGTTTCTGGATTGCCGGAATAATAGCAACTCAGGCCACGTAAAATATCGCCACCACGTTTATAACAATCCACCAAAATTTGCTCTGAAACCTTGAGATTTTCGCAGGGGTCAAACATTTTCTCAGCGGTTGTATTGAAGTTTGCAAAATTCGTACTCGTTATTTGCATAAGACCGACTGAGTAACGATGATTTCGTGATTCAATTTGATTTACGATCTGGAGTGCAGCCTCCTTAGTTTTGGGAAAGTAGGACACTACGCCTTTGTCACCGGGCTTACGTTCAACCTTCGGTATTATCTCGGCAATAGCATATGGGTTAAAACCAGATTCAACCCTTGCAACTTCATGCGCAGTATCGGGATGAACGCTGGCCGCGCATTGCAAAGCAAGCGCCGCAAAAGCAGTAGTAGATAACATGATTTTCTCCCGGCCAGAACAGCGCGGAAAGTTTAGACTGAATGGTTAGTCATCGAAGTCGTCATCGTCTTCATCGTCTTCGTTTATCAGCTCCTCAATAGCCTGGCTGGAATATTTTTTTATGAGGTACTGGACAACACCAGAGCTTGAAATACGTCGCCCCCTGCGATAGCCAATCTCCAGAGCAATTTTATCCAGTTCCTCACGAGAAGCTGAGGGCAGGTAGAGTGTATTACGTTGGGGCTTGCGTCTCGTTGCGGTTTTTTTTCGGGTAGCAGTCATTTTTCTTCCGTTTCATTTTGTGGGTTAAGCTTCTCTCTGTGATGTAGTGGATGAAAGCCATACTTCTTTGCTGCGGATTATCCATGAGTAGAATTTCAGCAAAATCGTGTGGAATTGATTTCCTTAAAAGATTTGCCTGAGCTGTTGTATGTGATTGTCTGTACAAAAGCTCCGCCATCACATCTTCTGGTACAGGTAAAGGCTCACCGCCAAATGAGATAAAGCGTTGTACGTAAGGGATAGCAGTTATTGTAGTGGAATGAACCTCTTCAAAATCTGCCTGGATAAAAAGATAACCGGGAAAAAGCGGCAAACGTCTTTCTCGATATGAAATTATCTTATCCGGGCGACGATACCTTTCAGTCTCCATAGGACAGAAGTAAGAGAAGTTCAGGCGTTCGAGATGAGCAAAAACTGCTGCAAATCTCGTAGTGGTGAATTGCAAAACATACCATTCCATAGTTTTTCCTTTCAGGCGCTCTCTCGACTCGGATGACCCCGAATCAGAGAAAAAAAACAAAAGGACAAATTTACATCTCATAAAAACTTTATCAGCTACATGTGCTGCGTTCAACCACACAAGCAGATCTTTAGATCGCATTTACGACACATTTCATTTTGTTTGTGCTTGTATTTTATTTATATCTAGATACATATGCTATTTGATAACAAAAAAGCAGATCGATTGATCACCATGCGCTTATTTTATAGTCAAGTTAACTAAATTTTTTACCGCTAGTTACTTTTTACAAAAACTCTGCTAACAAGATAAATAAATCGATCTTAATCAATAAGTTACCGGAGAGTATGAATTATCCTAAACGAATTCCGATTTTCACTTTCTGTTCGCTTTGAATCATCGACTGTTTTATTTGCGAGAAATTTCTCATCTGGAGTTGCTGTTTCTTAATCATCTCCGCGCTGTTCAGCACCAGCTCTTTACTGGATGAAGAGATTCTGTCTATGCCCTTAACCCCCAGGTTCTCTAGCTGCCACTCATTCCTGTGTGCAGTCTTCCAGCCATGCTGTACACCGTTCTTATCAAGTGCAGGGATTTTCACCTCCTTTTGTCCTAACTTCTTCAGCTTAACAAGATCACCTTTCTTAACGTTCTCGCGAGTGGTTAACTCACCAAAATCAGCCCCCCAATATGTTTTCTCCACGCCCTTGTTCAGTGTCTTAAGCTTTATGAAATGCTGCTTTGGTTTGGTTTTATCGTTCTGATAATGGTCGTAGCCAACATCAACAACCTCATAAACGCCCTTCTGTCGTTTTGGCGCTGTTTTGTGCGCATCTTTAATAGACTGGTTAAGTCCATGCTGCTGCTTATGAGTGGCTTTAACGTCATAGCCCTTCATCTTCAGCTCTTCACAAAAACCTGTACGAATTTCCCGTAAATCTTTTTTCCTGATATCAGCTCGTTTACCGTCATTATCACGAATACGAAAAACGACATGCACGTGTGGATGTTCTTTTTTGTCGTTATGATAGCCAAGCACAAAACGATGATTTGGGTACTTCTTGTTCATCGTTTTCCTGACAGACTCAAGCAGATCTTCAGGTTTTACCTTTGCTGATACAGGCGGTGAAAACACAATATTTTGGGTTACTTTTTTATTTTCCTTACCTTTATCATCGAAAACATTTTGAGGGTCATTAGCACGATCTATCATGTGCTCTTTAGCCTCCTGAATCTCATCACCTTTCCATACCTGACCGCTTTCACTCATCACTGGCAGCTCTGACTCCCGGCTCATATAGTCAATACTGTTTCGAACTCCCTGCCGGGTAATCGCACCTCCTGAGATTTTGACAACAACCTCCTTACTGGCACCCTTGCGGTTGATACGTTCCTGAACGTTGCGTTGATAGTTTTTACCACCATTTTTAACTTTATGGGCGAAAGCAGACTTGCGGCCAGCTTCAGAGGACTTACGCTTAACCCTGAATTCCTTGTCAACATAAACGCCCATGATTACACCTCAACCTTGTTAGAAACAGTTCGCCCTTTGCATAACATAATGTAGTTTTCAAACTCACTTTTGAGACTCATTATCTCTGAACTCAACCGCTCAGCGTCCTGATAGAACCCATCTTTATCAAGTACTCTGGCATTATCATTAACGATAATATAATGAAAGTTTCGCCCTATTTTATCTATTGCATTACGGCAACGATTCATCACCAGAAGTTCCTGATCGAAAAAATCAAGTTCATTTTCAAGTGTCGTCTGGATTCGATAACGACATTCTCTGGATAAATTCCAGCCATGACGATGAGCCGCTTTCTCTATTAAAGTTCTTTGTTTCCCTGTCAAATACATTGTGGTTTTGATAAAATCATCATTGTCTTTTGACACATTAACATCTTCATTTTTAACCTTGCTTTTCAGTAAAGCATTGGCAAGCAGCTTCATTCCTTTTGCCACGGTTAAACCCGGTTCATCTGGATAAAGTGTTTTAAGACAATCAAGTAGATCATCATGTTGGCTTTCTTCAATCCTGAATTGAACTTTTTTCATAAAACTCTCCAACAAGAACCGACTGTAGGTCACCGGGCAAACGTTGCGGAATGGCGTCAGAGACGTCATTTTGCGGCGTTTGCCCTATCCTGCATCGCAGTGAACTACCTCCACACATAAATTGTGCTTCAGCGTCCATCGAAATGCAAAAAATGAAAGGCTATCGTGGCTGTGATCTGGTGCGTCTGCGACCGGAGACAACGGATTCGCGGCTAACTTGGGCGGAAATAAATTCGCTACGCGAATGGCCTGGCAGGGGGCGCGAGCGCTGTTTTACGGAATATACAAAAAAAGCACCTCCCGTAAACGGGAGGGCTTCGGCGATTCAGGAACGGGAATTTTATTCTGCCTCTGGTGTGTCGCCTTCCATGCCCTGCCGGGCATCATGGAGCCAGCGGCGGAGGTTACTCATTCTTTCCCGGTTTGCCCGGCTGGGACTTTTTCCCCTGTTACCGCTTAGTATACTCCAGACTCTTAACCCGGCCTCGTTAGTCCAGTGCAATACAATTTCCCCTTTGCTGTTAAATCCCAGCGAAAACCGGACAGCTCCCCGCCTCTGTTCTGCACTGATAAAATCTAAAAACTCCTGTTTTTTCATAGCACCTCCTGTTTTTCTATCAGTGCTTTTGTTTCTTTCTTTTCCAGGGCTTTTCTGAGTAATGCCATGTACTCAGGAAAAGCAGAGAATGGCATCAAGGGAAAAACCGGACGCCCACCCTTTTCAACAGTCTGTATTGCTGATAACATGCGTTCCGACATTTTATATTCCTCGCGAGGGAATTGAGTGTCACGGTATCAGGTTGCCTCCACAACCTGATACCACCCCTAATTGATTAACTCCGCAGTTCTCTTATCGCTTCATTTTTGGCTTCCTCCAGTTCTTTAAGGGTATATGCGAAATTCTTCCAGTTAATTACTTCGTTTATAACCTCAGATTTACTTAAACCACACTCATTAAACCAAAAGTTAATATTTTTCTTGAGGGAATTTTTCGCCGTCAGTTCCTCGGACAACAATTCACTAACAGACGTGATAACATAACCACGACCGCGATTTTTATCTTCGAAAGAATGAACGGCAAGGAAGAGAGTTTCTGAATGGACAAAAGCAGAGCAGGTGATTTTTTCTTTCTTAGTGTTTAAAGCCTGGAAAGTGATAACATACGTGTTCATTTTAGTCTCCCGCCCGTTTGGGCTACTGGATCATGGTAAGGAACTATTCCCGACCTACAAATAAATTATACCATCATATGATGGTAATGCAATTTATTTAGTCACTTTATCCTGATTTTTTTCTCTCTTAACGAGCTGGTAATCTGGATGTTCATCAGCCAGGAGCAAAAGTAATTCATACGTACCAGCGGCTAAACCACGAGACGTTTTACCGGATGTTTCTTTGGCTTGCCAGGCTGATAACGTAAAACCAAACCGTTCAGCGGCTTCCTGCTGCGTAAAGCCAGCTTTAATACGTGCTTGTTTCACCTCTTCAGGTGTTGGCTTAAAACTCATGATTTTGTACCTTCACAATAGTATCTGTATAGAATTTCAATAAAATTGGATCATCAATTTCATCTTTAACGTTCGAGAATTCTTCGTAATAAAATGATTTTTGGAAAACAATCTTTTTAGTTGTTTTTTTATCCGCTTCTTTAGAGCGTACCTTCATCAGTTTTTCAAGTTCAATAAACAAACGTGTTGCATCTTCAGACACAACAATCCTGTATGTTACATTACCTTTGTTTTTCCTGTCGCTCAGGACTTCATTCATTTTTTGCCTCATAGCTGTTTAATAAACCCCGCTACCTTTATGAGCTGATCTACACTCAGGCCACGAATTACCATTTCATATCCGTCGCCCCGTTCTGATACGTTACCATCTAACCCATTCTCAACTTTAAACCCGGTCAATGTCCCATGCCAGCTTTCAAGATGCACTAAACGAGATAGCATTCCTTTCAGGATCAGTTTTTTCTCGCGTTTTTGCTGTAACTGTTGTTCATACTCTCGCGCCATATCTACATTATCTAAAGCATCCGACAGGATTTTCTTTTCAATATCGGCGGCGATTTCTACAGGGTTACGCTCTGGCGATACTGTGCAAGTATGGTAAGGACTTCTCCAGCTGCGACTATCTACGCTTCCAATGATAACTAACCTTCCTTTCTCCATTCGAATATGTATAGAGTAATTTTTAAAATCAGGTGAGGTTAGCTTAATCCTGTACTGGCAATCATCGAGCAGATTTACACGCCAGCCGTTCCCCAGGATTCGACAAACGATTTCAAACACCGGTTTATACCGTTCAAAGAAATTTTTCTGTTCTTTCATCGATTCAGCCTTTTGAACTCAATAAAAAAGCCGTAAATCGAATTACGGCAGTTTTAAGACTATTCATCAAAGTGTCCATCATCACTTGCAGCTTCCTGGGCTTCGCATTCCTGCTGATATGCTTCTTCCTTCGCAAAAAGATGCGCCCATCCTTCTGCGTTTAAGCCACGGTGCAAGACTGAACCATTTTCATTGCATTCTTTGGCTGTAACTTCGATCTCATCCGGGCAAATGTAGGCTCCGTAACTTTCAAAAATGTTTATCAGCTCCGCTTCCGTTATGGTCTTGTTTTTCATCAACGTGTCTCCGAATCAATCTTTGCCATGTTCTAGGGGGCTTTCGCCCCCATTCCGGTTATGCGCTTGCTTCTACACGTGTCCAGCCTGACGCCTTACGTTTACCCGCTGTACCATACATTTCACGAATTTCTTCAATGCTGTGTTCTTTACGGTTCCAGCGGCTTTTGTGTTCTTCAGGACGGTAAAACCATTGTTTTTTCTTAGATGCCCACTTACAGCCCATTTCCTTTAAAATGTCTTTGTGTTCTTTAGTTTCTCCGCTAATCCAGACCCAATTACCAATAACTTCATAGACAATCCCTGTAAGGCCGGAAAGCGTATTCAGAACTTTTTCCAGATCTTCACCGTAGTTGTAACGTGCGTTTTCATCAGTGCTTTGAAACTGATTGATTTTATCAATGTTAGCCATGAGAAAATCAAACGCAGCATTTACTGCTTTCATCAGCTCGGCACCCAATGGATTGCGGTCTGGATGATATTTTAAAGCCGCTTTTTTGTATGCCGCCTTGATGTCCTTTTCAGTCAGATCACCGGATAAACCAAAAACGTTTAATGCTTCCTGAATATTCATTTTTCGCTCCCGCCCGTGTGGGCTTCTGGAATCTGGCAGGGAACCATTCCCAACCAACAAATTCATTATACCATCAAATGATGGTTATGGAATCATTTTTAATGCTTTACATTGTAAAGATTACATAAAGATGTATATTGCTTTACCGCGCATGAAGGGATTTCCGAAAGAGGCGCGAACTGTAGTTACATAATGCGCTGTCGTAACATCGCGCCGGAGACGTTCGCCAGGACTGGCGAACCAACAAGCCCGAATGAGAGCGATAACCCCCCTCACCCCTGCCAGGCCAATTTCTGACTATCAGACGATGTTTAGCCTGTCGCAGTTAGCGCGTGAGCTTGCGAACGGTACGCCGGGTCAGTGTGAAACACTGGCGCGGGGCGCTGTATCTGCGCGTTATGAGATGCGTTAGCAGCGAATTACGGGGCGGGTTGCTGAAACCGATTGATGCCTGACAGCAAAAAATGAATCCGGGCGCCAGCTGCTGCACGAAAATTGCCAGCAAAAAACACTTGGCCATCCTCGCCGGTCGTGAAATTTTGCTGGCATAAGAAATAATCCCCCCGGTATGAGGGGCTTGTCTGAAAGGTTAGTGGTTGGGCTTACTGAGAGTGAACTGTAACCCGGCTACTGCTGCAAGCTGTGCAAGTGTTGTGATGGTCGGGTTTCCGTTCGGGGATAATGCGCGGTAGATACTCTGACGAGCAAGGCCGGATTTTTTGGCCGCCTCTGTTATACCCCCTGATTAGGGATCAGGTTAAAAACGAGCTGTATGACGTTCTAAGCGCATTTTACCCGCTCCGTTGAACCATGACCGGGTTAAAGCGGTTAAAACGCCTCTGAGGGCTTTTGAGAGCATTTAAGAATTGGATCGGAAAAGGATCCCGTCTGGATCTTTTAGAGAGATTACACCGCTCGCCGCAGCCGAACGACAGGGCGAAGCCCGCGAGTGAGCGAGGAAGCGGAATTTCCACGGGGTTTCAATAGAGCACTTACGCGCTAAGGTTAATATTTGCTCAATTTTTGGTGGTGCAGTGCTCAGGGAGGCCAGACGGATCTATCCTCTGGATTTATGCTGAGTTATCCACAGACGCTGTGCATTAAAAGCCTTATATTTTCTTCTTGATCTTAAAAACTTAAAAACTTAGCTCGCTTCAATTACCTGAAAATTATGGAAAAAAATTGCTAAAGGTGAGAGGATTTTTCACGTAAGGTGAGAGGATTTTTCACGTAAGGTGAGAAGATTTTTAAGTTAAGGTAGTTAGATTTTTCACTAAAGATGAGAGGATTTTTCACGTAAGGTGAGAAGATTTTTAACGGTTTCCACAGTTTGACTGAACATCAAGTGAAACATGCGGTTGTTGCTATCTTTAGATATGAAGATCCTCAGATCTTCATATCTAAAGGTGAGAGGTTTTTTAATTAAAGGTTGTATTGTTGTCTTGAATTACAACCTTTGTGGGGTTATGATTTGCCTACATAGGAAAGGTTATATGAGGCTTATCGTGAAGACAGTAACGGGATTAACGAAAGTTAGACATAGAAATGAAGTTGGGGTAACTCTTGCATCCCTTTCCCTTTCAGCAAAAAGAGTGCTTTTTCTGGCTCTTTGCCAGATTGATACAAAGGAAATGTTAGATGATGATATTTTGGAGGTTGATGCTGACTTTTTTTCAAAAGCTACTTCTTTAGATAAATATGCCTCTTATGCAGCTCTGAAAGAGGGAGCTAAAGTTCTTTCTTCAACTACGTTAGTTTTAAACAGAGATGATTTAAAAAATTTGGCTGATGAACTTGGGATACTATCATCTAAGAATAAAATACCTGATCGCTTGGATTTAAACTTAACAGAATTCTGTGCCTATTACGATCATCTTGCAACTGTACGGATAAAATTCACAAATACAGCTAAGCGATATTTTTCTAAGTTGATTGGTTCTGAAAATAGATATACCACTCAGGTATTGAAATCAGTTGTGTTGTTGAACAGTGTAAACTCAACAAACCTTTATCAAGTCATTAGGAAATATTACAGTCAGAATAGTTCAAAAAAATCTTTTGATATATCCGTGGATGATTTAAAAGAGGAAATGGGACTTTATACTATTGAGGAAGGGGAGAAGAAATATAAGTATCCTAAATACTCATTTTTTGTTCGTGATGTTATCAATAAAAGCATTAATGAGATAATTGAGAAAACGGAAATAAATCAGTTATCTTTCTCTGTTGTTGGGAAAAAAGGGAGAATGGCTCACATGCTTAGATTTGAGTTTAGTATAAATGAAAAATCCTCATCCTTTTCGGAAGATGATATGGCATTTTTAGAGGAGTTTGACAAAGTCGTTCCACCAAAAAAGAATAAGTGAGGCAAAACATGGCTAAAATATATGAGTTTCCGCAGGGAGCCGAACGAAGTAAGCTGAAAAAAGAAATCATCCGGGAACGTAAAAAACGATTGCGAGAAACGAACGGTAACCCGGTTATCCGGCACGCTAAATGGTTCTGGTTTTATCTACGTCTTGCTACGGCTGGCGCACTGCATTTAGTCTCTGTTATTTCTCTGGCAGTCCTGGGGGCTTTCAGTAAAGCTATTTTCTGGATTGGTGGAATGCTCTGTGTTGTTACATGGTTCCACCTTGAGCGCCAGTTCTGGACGCCGCAAAATTTCACGATTCCAGTAATCGTAACGCTGTGGGGATTGAGTTTGTTTGCCACTCCCCTGATGGAGCTGCTTAACAAAAAAATGCCGTGGTATCGTCTTCTGGTTCCTGATGCAAAGCACACTAGCACTGAGGCAACCAATGATGATCAGCCGTGAAGCAACAATGTTATCCAGTCGGCTTGCAGTGCTTCTTTCAGCCTTTTATCATCGGTTAATCATAGCGCACGAGGCGAGTTCTTTTCACTGCGATGCAGGATAGGGCAAACGCCGCAAAATGACGTCTCTGACGCCATTCCGCAACGTTTGCCCGGTGACCTACAGTCGGTTCTTGTTGGAGAGAGTTATGAAATATCAGGTTAAAGAGTTTATTAACGAAAAATATTCTAAGGCTGTTAATATTTTAAAGGATAACCTTAAAGAACACTACCATATTTTTTATGGTTTGAGATTAAGTGAGATTCTTTTTCCTGCCAGCGAATACGGCTCTGAAATGTTTTTTCAGGAGTTTGAAGCGATTAACAGTGTAATATTGCCTTTGGTGATTTTTGATTTGATAGACCGAAAGCCGATTATGGTTATCGGCTTCGGTGAAGTATGTGGAGTTGATTCACTTGTTGATTCTGGTATAGAAGTTGTTTCTTTAGACGGTTTAAGCGATCTGCTACTGGTTGAAAAACTGACGCCATTATTTAACTAAACCTCTGGATAACTATCTTTTCAGTTTTCCAGTAAGATTTTTTCTATATCTGAAAGCACTATTTTTTCAATGCTTTCTATATAGTAATGCTCATTAAAACCTGTCATTTCTGTAAATTTTAGCTCTGCATCATCTTTCGAATAAGCAATAACAACTCTGAAATCATTTTCCCACAAATCCCACCTGTATTTGTCTTTTATACGAACCCTGTACAATCCTTTTTGGATAGTGCCATCTTTTTTCTCTTCCTGTACTTTTTTTAATTTTTCATTTTGCACCTGTTGTTCAAGCCATGATTTATTCATAAATCCCCCACGGTTAACGTCTTTAGGCTCGGTTTTTACTTAACGAAATCTTCCGGTTTTACACCTGTTTTTACCTTCATATACTTGCCCTCCCCCCTTAGCTTCGGCTGAAGTTCGGTAAAGTACCATCCGGCAACGGTAATAATGCCTAAAAATACAAAAATAGCAGGCTTCAGAACATCAATAGCTGATACAGCGCATAACTCAATATTGAGATTAGTACAAGTTCCCTCATCAGGTGCATAGAACCCCCATAAGCCTATACCTATAAGGAACATCCCCAATATCGGTTGGATGTATAACAAGTAGATATTAATAAGAGTTTTAATATATCTGAATATGAACATTTTTCTTTCCTTAGGTTTCTTTCTATTTTGGATTTCCAATTCTTAACCAATGTGATGGTTCGACAATCCATTCTCCGCAGTCATAGGCAACGGCCTTATTATGCCTGTTAGCGAACCATACTAACCAGGCTAATAATCGCTGATTGCCGCTGTATTTGGTTTATCTCTAACCATCACAACATATCTCTTTTTCTTAGCCATAACGCTACCCTAATTTTGCAGATTCAAGCAGCCAGTGGTTTTTCAGGTTCTCGTCCAGGTTATCGAATGCGGCCAGCGCTGCCTTTAGAACGGTTGTCTTGCTCTGGCCTGTTCTCTGCGCCTCCGCTTCCAGGATCTCCTCAAAGTACGCTGGCAGTCTGAAGTTCATCAACTTTGGTTTACCCGCTACAGGCGCTCTGGTAGCGCCGGAGATAAAACGCGCGGTTTCTGCGTTTGTTGCTGGTTGCTGAGATTCATCGATGTTCGGGCGGTTTAGTTTTAAAGCCATGAAAATTTCCCCTTGTACGGTATGCATTAATTGTAAATATCATAGTATCTTTATGGTGTATTTACAATGTAAAGATTTCGATGAATATTGTTGATATTTCTATAAAATGCCAATTTCCTGTGCCACAAGTTCAATCTGTGCTTTCGCTGTTGAAAGGCTCGATGCCCGGCTAACGTCATGTACCCCTGCCCCTTCATTACAGGCGCTTTCATACACATCCAGCTCGGATATCCGGGTTTTCAGAGGTTGAATCCAGATGTTGTCCGAACGCAGTAATTTATCCAGATCAATGGCCGCTTTTCTGTGGCGGGGTTTCGCTGAGTTGATTCTGGTGAACAGCACCCACGGTTCCAGAGCTGCGTTAGCTTTCTGAGCGGTGCGGATTTTCTCTGTAACACTGGTCAGTGTTTCGCTTTCGAAATCAGAGGACGGCTTAACCAGTGTCACCACGATATCTGATACTGTCAGGGCGCTACGGAACTCCTGGCTGTCGTGGCCGGGGCAATCGACAATGAGAACTTCACACAGCTTACTAAGGCGCTTAATTTCGTTGCTGACGTTTCCGTAAGCTGCGTGAACCGGGATAGTGAGTAAGCCGTTATCTGTCCGCTTTTCGTTCCAGCTCAACAGATCGTGGTTTTTATCTGTCTTCAGGATAATTACCGACTTACCTTTGTTGACCAGCATTGAGCCTGTGTTAGCCACGTAGGTGCTTTTGCCTACCCCACCTTTATCTGATACGACAAGCAAGATTTTACCCATTTCAGAATCCCTCTCTTTATGTTGTAAAGCTCATGTAAAGATATGAATGTCTTTACATGGTGTGTTTTTCGTAAAGATACTTTTGTCTTTACAGTGTCTTTATAATGCAATGGCTTTACCATGTAAAGCACAAATAAAGATATATTTATCTTTATGGTGTCTTTACATGGTAAATGTTGCTGTGTCTTTATGTGCGCTTTATGGTGTAAATCTTGGTGTGTCTTTACATCATCTTTATGTTGTAAATTTTTAGTGTGACGTTGTCACTATAGGGCTGGGGTCTGTTTGCTGGTTCTTTTTGAGTGTGGATCAGCCGCACCAGCGTGCAGTCGGGATCGATCAGGTAGCCGATCCTCAGGCCGCTCGCCTCCAGTTGCGGAGCTTTGAAGCGCGGCCAGCCGGTGCTTTTTTCCTCGGCTCCCGCCGCGTTCACCAATGCCACCATGGCATCGAGATCATCCAACCGCAGGCAACAGCCGAACGAGCTCGTAGCTGGGTCGAGGTCAGGATAGGGGAAGAATTCGAGCTGCAAACCGCCGCGCTGCAGGATCATCCAGCCGCGATCCTTCCAACTCGTCGCAAAGCCCAGCTTCGCATAAAACGCCTCTGTCACATCGAAATCGCGCGATGGCAGATTGGGGGTGACGTGGTCAGCCATGGCTCAGCGCAGCTTGTCGGCCATGCGGGCCGTATGAGTGATTGCGGCGCGGCTATCGGGGGCGGAATGGCTCATCACGATCATGCTGGCCTTGGGGAACGCCGCACCAAACGCGCGCGCTGACGCGGCGTAGTGCTCAGTGTCGGCATCACCGAGATTGCCGAGCGACTTGGCCTTGCTGTCCTTGATCAGGCAGCCACCAAAAGCGATGTCGGTGCCGTCGATCCCAACGGTGATATTGTCACTGGTGTGGCCGGGGCCGGGGTAAAATACCTTGAGCGGGCCAAAGTTGGGCGCGGTTGCTGGTTCGACCCAGCCATTGGCGGCGAAAGTCAGGCTGTGTTGCGCCGCAACCATCCCCTCTTGCGGGGCAAGCTGGTTCGACAACGCATTGGCATAAGTCGCAATCCCCGCCGCATGCAGCGCGTCCATACCGCCCATCTTGTCCTGATGCGCGTGAGTCACCACCGCCAGCGCGACCGGCAGGTTGATCTCCTGCTTGATCCAGTTGAGGATCTGGGCGGTCTGGTCATCGGTCCAGGCGGTATCGACCACCAGCACGCGGCCGCCATCCCTGACGATCAAACCGTTGGAAGCGACTGCCCCGAAACCCGGCATGTCGAGATAGGAAGTGTGCTGCCAGACATTCGGTGCGAGCTGGCGGAAAACCAGATCGCCAAACCGTTGGTCGCCAGTTTCCATTTGCTGGCCAATCGTCGGGCGGATTTCACCGGGCATGCACCCGCTCAGCATCAATGCAGCGGCTAATGCGGTGCTCAGCTTCGCGACCGGGTGCATAATATTGGGCAATTCCATCAAGTTTTCCTTTTATTCAGCATTAAAAACCCCGCAAATGCGAGGCCTAGTAAATAGATGATCTTAATTTGGTTCACTGTAGCAAAAATATGGGGCGAATTCAAACATGAGGTGCGACAGTTTCAAAAGCCATATGATAATCAACAAGCTGAGCAAATTTCTCTAATGGTGTAAGCCAATCTAACGCCTTTCTAGGACGAGTATTCAGTGACATGGCAACTTGATTTAAATAATGCTGATCTGCCTGATTTAAATCAATCCCTTTAGGTAAATATTGCCTAATTAAACCATTCATATTTTCGCATGTGCCTTTTTGCCAGGGTGAATGTGGGTCACAGAAATATACATCTATGCCTAAATCTTCTTCGAGTATTTTATGTTCTGACATCTCACGTCCACGGTCATAGGTCAACGTTTTACGCAGTTCTGCAGGTAAATATTTCAGAGCTTCAGTTAAAGCCTTGCGCACTGATTCTGCCTTTGCATCAGGTAATGTTGCCAAGATACAGAGCCGTGTATTTCGTTCAATAAGTGTTGCTATCGAACTTTTATTGTCTTTACCTTTAATTAAATCAGCTTCCCAATGACCCGGTATTTTTCTTTCTTGAACTTCGGCTGGGCGCTCATGAATAGTTTTAATATCCTGTAATATAGAATCTTTTTTAGGTTCACCGTTAGCTTTTCGCTTTTTATTTTCATGACGTAGACAGGATAATAAGTCTTTTTTCAACTCACCCTTTGGTAATGCTCGTATCGTTGAATAAATCGTTGTATGGCTTACATTCATTGTTTGATCCAAATCAGGAAATGTCTTTAAACGCTTTGCTATTTGCTGAGGAGACCATAAACAACGGATCGCTTCAACAATAAATTTCCAGAGGATTGAATCGATTTTGAGTTTTCTGTGACCACGTCTACGTCTAGCGAAGGTGTTATCAGAAGCATATCGAGCTTGATAAACGTCATTGATGCTATTTCTTTTAAGCTCACGATAGATCGTACTAGGATGTCTTTTAATGAGTTCAGCAAATTTTCTGGCTGAAAAGCCTTCTTTTCTTGACTCAAGCATTAATGCAGTACGATCTTCAAAGTTAAGATGATGGTATGACAATTTTATATACTCCATAAACCCTTTAAATTAATTAGGTGGTTTATGTCGCACTTCAAGTTTTACTCTGCCAACTTTAAATCAGTGGCTCCACTAACACTCTTCACTTATTTATTTAAAATTTAGCGACGTTAAAAGACAATTAAGTATTTTTAGATAATGGGGTTCTAGGGATTTTCCGTCCAAAAACGACAAAGTGCTCTGGAGGCCGCGCCGTCCGTGGCCTCCAGAGGGGTATTACTTTTCGCTGACGGGTAAATATCCCTCGATTGAGCGCATAAGCTCCTCCAGATCTGGCAATTTTTCGCTCAATTCGAAGTGGTAAGTCCCCTTGAGGTTAATGTTGTGCCAGGCCACAGGGGATGCCTGTTTGACGATATCTATTCTCTTGGTATCTCCTTGGTATTCGAAGCTGGTCAACAGCTGGCTGAGTATCCTGGAGTTGAAGTAAACGATGGCATTGGTGACCAGGCGAGCGCACTCATTCCATAGCTGGATTTCTTCGTCTGAACTGCCCCGGAACTGATCCCCATTGACGCTGCTCACGGCCCGACGCAGTTGGTGATAGGCCTCTCCCCGGTTCAGCGCGCGCTGAACATAGTTTCTTAAACTGGCATCATCGATGTAGCACAGTAGATAATTCGCTTTCACCAGGCGATTGTATTCCGTCAGGGCTTCCAGCAGCGGGTGATTGCGCTTGTACTCCGAGAGCTTTCTCACCAAGGTGGCTTGCGTTGTTTTCCGCTGCTTAAGTGATACTGCAATCCGTTGGATGGTATCCCAGTGCTGCGCAATACGATGGGTATTGATTGGCTTTTTTAAGCACAGCTGAATTCGGTGTTCTTTGTCTTCCTTGACATCAAACATGTCATTGATCACTTTGCCAACCTGGGCATAGCGTGGGGCAAACTGGTATCCGAACAGATCCAGTAACGCGAAGTTCACATGGTTCACCCCATGGGTATCGGTTGAGAGCACATCCGGAATGATGTCTGACGTATTGCTCATCAACAAATCAAAGATGTAGTGCGATTCATGTTCGTTGGCGCCGATCACTCTGGCGTTGATCGCAGCGTGATTGGCGATCAAGGTCATGGCAGAAACACCTTTTTGAGTGCCAAAGTACTTCGACGAATAACGGGTTTTGAAGGTCTCGCGCCGGGCTTCGAACTTTTGACCATCGGCACTGGCGTGGATCACATCTTCCTGGATGTTGTAGTACCGGAAGATGGGTAGCTTGGCTGTCGCGTTATTGATGTTGTCGTTAGCAGCATTCAATGTTTCCAGGCGAAGATAGTTCGCCTGGATAGTGCTGAGCTGATCATAGGTACGATCAGAGATCTGTGCCATGCCGTAAATGCCTTGATTGGTTGCATTGCCGACCAGAATTGCCAACAGGTCATATTCATGGGAACGGCTTCTGGATTGGGAACCCAGCACATGAGCGAAGCAGTCAATGAAACCGGTGTCACGATCAACCATGCGCAGTACATCCGCAATCCCCGTTGTGGGAATTTGCTGGAAGAAGGGATTGTTGACCAGATGATGTTTGCTGGCCGAAGGCAGGCGCCAGAAGCGTTTACCCTGCGGATTACGCAAGATGATATTCCGGTTGTCTTCCTGTTCAAGATATTCGCCGACTTCGTACAAACGGGTATCCAATTCCATGGCCATCTGTTTGATCAGCTTTTCAGGCTCCTCCGCTAATTTTGTAAAATGGCTCTGTTGAAGCAGCGTATATTTGTTTTTTCGCCAATGTTCCCCGTCGATCAGGTCGGCGTCGAGTGCCCGGTATTTAGTGATATCAGGCAGCGTCAGCTGGCCATTCAGGCGATCAGGAATCTGTTGATAGAGGAACCACTCATAACGATCGATCAGGATATTCCCTTCACCATCCAGCAGGAATTCACGTGATTTTTTGGAAAGGAGTCTGGTGTCGGCAGTTTGCAACTGAGCGTCCTGGCCGTTGAGTTCGTTTTGTGTTTTCGCCAAGGCGGCCGCTAAGTGCTGGGTGCCGTCGCAGCCTTCGAAGCGCAGACATAGGAACAACTCTCGCAGCAAACCTTTCCGCAGACTTTCTTTCTCGTCGCAGTACTGCCACATGGCTTCATCGACCGATCGTCGCTGCTCGTTCAGGAAGAGACATACAGATTCCAGATCCCTTTTGGTCAGCAGGCTCAGTGCTTGCTGTCTTACTGTTGCAAACGGTAGTTGCAGATCAATGCTGTCATCAATGAACAGGTGCAGTACTTCAGCTGCCTTGCTGACATTTTTAGCTGCTTTTTGCCAATCCTTAAACACCGCTTCCTGCGCATAATCCTTTGCCTTCTGTTTGGTCTGTCTGACATGATGCACAAAGCCATCGGCAATACGTTCCAGCGCTTGCTGCCATCGCGTTTGAAGATAGCACAATAAATACAGCCATTGGCTGCCTACGGTTTGACGTTTCAGTTTGGCACCGTAGTAGTCGACTTTCTCTGCCAGGTGTTGCAGATTTTTCTGCGACAGTGATAGCGTGCTCAACAGCAGATCCACTTCCGGCATCCAATGCTGGATATGGCGATAGACAATCAGTTCTTTCTCCAACTCGGTTCCGGTGAAGTTACGAGCCGATTGTCGCAACTGTCGGAACGGCAGTGGACCTGTGCCGTTCACGAGCTCCGCCAGTGCTTGCTTAAGACCGCGTGACATTGCACGCTCAAGGTGCGCGGCCATGTGTTCCTGTTCGTCTCCCACCACCTGACTGATGATCTTTTGCAGCGTGCTGTAGGCAGGGATTGCGATCTTCTGCCCCGAACAATATTCATTGGCCGCATCGAAGAGGTGCCTAGGCGCTGTCCAGGCTCTGGCTTGCTGGGATAAGTAATCTCTCAACGCCGCTCCATGGTCTTTGACATTCCAGCGCTGGTAGTTGCAGAGCTGGAAAACACGTTGGTAAATCCGTTCGTTCTCTTTTGGCGTGAGATTAAAGGGTCTACAGCCTGGGCCTGGTAGAACGGTTTGATAAACGTATTTGAGGTCCTGCTTGATCTGATGAAAGCCGGGATTCAGCACCACCGGCTTGGCTTTGAAATAGCCCAGCAGTACCACCAGCATGTAACGCTGGCCCCGATGACGGAGGCTTTTAGCGATCGCCAGTTCCTTATCGTTCAGCGAGAAAAAGAAGCGTTGGTCGGCGGAGGTGAAAGCGGGGGGTCCATATAACTCATCTTGTTCTGCCTCGGACAAGATTTGGACACGTTCTTCGAATGCCATGGATTTAGCCCAAAAAGACTAAATCTTACTCAAACAGAGCCCAAATAGGGATCTCGAAAAAAGTAATACCCCTCTGGAGGCCACAGACGGCGGGGCCTCCAGAGCACTTTGTCGTTTTTGGACGGAAAATCCCTAGAACCCCTCAGTGGGACGAAATGATCCGGACCGCTGGCTCCCTGAAGCTGGGCAAAGTACAGGTTTCAGTGCTGGTCCGTTCATTGCTGAAAAGTGAACGTCCTTCCGGACTGACTCAGGCAATCATTGAAGTGGGGCGCATCAACAAAACGCTGTATCTGCTTAATTATATTGATGATGAAGATTACCGCCGGCGCATTCTGACCCAGCTTAATCGGGGAGAAAGTCGCCATGCCGTTGCCAGAGCCATCTGTCACGGTCAAAAAGGTGAGATAAGAAAACGATATACCGACGGTCAGGAAGATCAACTGGGCACACTGGGGCTGGTCACTAACGCCGTCGTGTTATGGAACACTATTTATATGCAGGCAGCCCTGGATCATCTCCGGGCGCAGGGTGAAACACTGAATGATGAAGATATCGCACGCCTCTCCCCGCTTTGCCACGGACATATCAATATGCTCGGCCATTATTCCTTCACGCTGGCAGAACTGGTGACCAAAGGACATCTGAGACCATTAAAAGAGGCGTCAGAGGCAGAAAACGTTGCTTAACGTGAGTTTTCGTTCCACTGAGCGTCAGACCCCTGTTACCGATGCAAGAACAGGGGAGTTTCATGAAATGCCTGTTTAGGAGTGATTAAAGGTAACTTGTGCGCAGAAGGTCAGGTGTGTGGTGGTTAGTACAGACTAGTGAATGTTGTAACTAAACTATATTTTTATTAAAGGCCGGAGGTGGTGTTCCTCCGGCCTTAATTACGTTTCCGTGTTCATTAGTCGATGAACTGGCGGATCAGTTCCAGAATGGCAATCAGCGCGTTTGCAAGCGCCGCTACCGCCCTCAGAACGATGATTAACAGGTTAATCATCCGTTTTCTCCATAAATGGAGTAAAGACACCGTGGCTTGCTCTTACACTGCCTGTCACCACGGCTTCTCTTCGTCTTGTCAGTTGTAGAGAGTCTCACTCCTGCCAGAGCACAGATAACCAGCACCACCTGTATTACCTGTCAGGACTTTGAACCTGTTCATGCCGCATTTAGCGGAATGCAGGGAGAGACTCACCACAGAGCTAACCCTCTGATTATACGTTTATCTAACGTTCAGGCAAACCGTTAACGCACAGTCACTGCCCGTCATATTGCATAATCAGGCTTCACGGATTATCATACTATTGTCAGTTGTAGAGAGTTTCCCTTCCGGGCTGAGTTACCAGCTCGCACCGGAACCGTAAAAAAGCCGACCTCACCAGTCGGTTTTTTTACGTCTGCGGTTTCCCGCTTCGTTTAAATCTATTTTAAATGAATAAATTGTTCTGCGGCAAACCCAACAACATAAGGACGTTAGGGTTGATGGTTGCCGAAATCGCGGTGCGTTACGTGAATTCTGAGGTTTTGCGAGGGGGATTGGGCGCGAGAATTTACGAGAGAGCGCCGGAACAATGCCGGGATCACAAACCATCACCCGTGAAAGAAATCTTCCGGCATTGCCCGG
The DNA here is from genome assembly GCF_050030335.1 of Enterobacter cloacae complex sp. 302F9. Lineage (NCBI taxonomy): Bacteria > Pseudomonadati > Pseudomonadota > Gammaproteobacteria > Enterobacterales > Enterobacteriaceae > Enterobacter > Enterobacter cloacae complex sp. 302F9. Next base: position 35,435 of record NZ_JBLGUC010000003.1, read on the forward strand.
TCAGGTAGTATGACATTCATTGTCAACGGCCATCAATTTATAAGCTGCTTTGCACTTCATAAAAGATCACCACCAGGGCTGCTAAAACAGTACCGATAGCCAGCACGTTAAAAAGTACGTCCTTCATCTTTACGAACGACATACTGATTTGCGTCCTTTCCCTTTTGTCAGCCTTCTCTATCATCCAGCGTTGGTATGAATCACTGTTACTTTTTCTGTCCATGTTCCCCCCAATTCATCAATGAGCACCAGGCGGCCACCAGGCTTCTTGCCAACAAAGTAACGGCCTCGCGGCAGACGTTCGCCAGTCTTCAGCCGTTCGATCCAGTCCTGAAATGCAGGGCGCGGTTTATAGCTGTAGCGGCCAAAATCAGCTAAAGACTGCGTGACCATGACTGTTTGGCAGCCATGCTTTCTCATATCACGAAACGTATTTTCCAGTGCAGCCAGTGTATTCATTTGCACGTTCTCTCTGCTTTTCCCATGAAGATATTAACGACACTCAAAACTAACACCGTTGGCATGATCACGGCAGCATAGCCGACAGCAACGGCCTGATATATGGTCAATGAGTAGTCGGGCTGTTTATACAATACGACTGAAAAAATGCTCCCCAAACAAGCAAGCAGAGTTAAAAACAAGTAATCGACAAATCTGTTTTTATAGATAACCCATGCAACGATGCAGGGATATGACACCAGGCACAGGATAATCGCATTTGTGGTATGCACGTTTCGCTCCTTGTTATTTAAGGGTTGTCAGCCAGATCAAACAGATTGTTCAGGCTGGAACGGAATTGTTTTACCGATGATACCAGCTCCTGACTCCGCGCTTTTTCCTGCGCCAGTTCACGCCGTAGCTGCGCCATCTCGTCTCTGTTACGCTGAAGCTCAAGGATAGCCGTCATAAAGGTTTTGCTGGCTGATGCCTGTCCGGTCGCTTCCTGCGCCTTTTTAATGGCCTGATCTTCGTCGTCATTCGTTCTGATTGTGTAATGCCCCATGATACCCCTCTTTTGCTGTCATTTTTGCGCTGCCGGCGCGAACCCGGGAAGAAACTTTGCTGGCAAAAAACACTGGCCAACAGATGTGACCGGGAAAATTTGCTGGCAATTAATTTTCGATGAAAGCCAGCTCGCAATCGCCGCATTCAATATTCAGTCCGGCTTTGCCCCACACGGCAGCGCCACACCCGCGACACTGATATTTAACTTTATTTCGTTTTGGCTTGTCCTCAAATGCTGCAACTGACAAATCATTGTCATTGCTCCCGGCCATATCATCTGAATGGCTCCCGTTCTGCGGTGACACTGACGGCAGCAGAGCCATAGAAAGCACCGCTTCTATATCAATCCCGGCCTCAGCATTTTGATGCGCCAGAGCAAGCGTTTCGCGCCATTGCTCTATTACGGCGGTCATATCTTTTTGTTGTTCGACCTGGACAGGGAAGCGATCAAACCAGCTCAAAGCAAATTGCCCCTGGAACAGTTCCAGTGTGACGCGCTGGAAGCGGCCACCAGGGATCGGATAGTCATTAATCTTCTGGCCGACTTTCGCACCACCAGGTCTCCCGGTGGAGGAGGGCATAAGTCCGATACTTTCCATTTTTGCCGCCCACTGCGCATTGTGGTACGTCTTACGCGACGGGTTGCCGTAGTGGTACTGCCACATATGGCACTGCTCATGAACCAGCGTTTGCATGACTTCAATAAGCGGGTACACCGGGAAGTATTCAGGATTGAGGGCGATTTCATCAATCATCCTGCCGCTGCCGTCAGCAGCAACAAAGCGCCTGTAACTGAAATAGCCCATTGTGTTCTTGCCGCGCTGGAACGTAATCAGACAGTCAGGGAGTTCGCCGTCAAAAAGGCGCTGGTTATAGAAATCAAACGCCTGTTGTAGCTCGCTGTAAGCGCGTTCCGTGGCTCTTGTCATGCTGAAGTTCGCTTAGCGGCGTTCCGATATTCCTGTAACTCTGCAACAATAGCAGGGAACACATCAGCGCAACGCTGTGCCAGCTTAACCGCCTTTGAACAAACGCCCATACCATGTGCTCTTTTGAGCGCCTCCAACAAATCTGCCAGTTCCTCGTCAGTGATTTTTTCAGTCATCTATTAAGCTTCTCCATTATCTGTATCGTACGATACAGATAATATAAACCACACCTTTGATAGCGGCAATCTTTTTTGCTGGCAATTTCACGCCCAGGGCGGGCATCGAGCGGGTAATATTGCTGGCAAAAATCAACGGCCAAACCGGCTGCAGGAAACTGGTTTGCTGGCAAGCGTGATTTACTGCTGGGCTTGACACCTTGCCATTGTATGACGCTTGTTTTAGTGTCAAATGAACAACCAGCGCGAGAAGAATATAGGAAGCAAAAGCAATGGATATCAAACCTAACTCAGTGATCCACCTGGAGCCAGGCGAAACATTACCCGGCTATACCAATCTGAAACCCGTACCTGATAAGTATTTCGATGAGTTAAAGGCACTCATAAATAAACTCAATACTCAATCCGGTAATATTTACCTCAAGTTAAAACAGATGTACGCCTTTTTGGATCGTTTTAACAAAGAATTTGTGAGCACGTTTACCTCCTGTCAAAAGGGGTGCTCTTCGTGCTGTAAAATGGATGTTCATTTAACCGCGCTTGAGGCAACACATATTGCACAAGCAAGTAAACTTACTGCCAGAGACAACCCGCTTACGACCGGGCATGAGTCAAAATGTCCGTTTTTGTCTGAGAAGGGAACATGCTCAATCTACAATTACCGCCCGCTGTTATGCAGGACATATCATGTACTCACTCCGCCGGAGATGTGTAATGACCTGGATGCACAAGTCATGCAGTATGGTTCTCAAAGCGCGAACATGGGAAATCACATCTACAAAACAATAGCAGAGTGGATCTATTTTCAGACGTATCACTGCACTGGTAAGTTAGAAACCAAAGATATCAGAGACTACTTCCCTTATCCCCGCGAAGATATCCAAAGATTTCTTCACCATAACCCCCCGCGCCCTTTTTGCTAAAAAAAAGCCTCTGACGCAGTGTCAGAGGCTTGTTAGATTACTGTTCGTCACCAGCAGTGCTGGAAGCATCTTTTTTGATGAGAAACTCATCAAGAGAACGGCCAGCTTTTAACGCTTCGTCGATTGGTTTTGGTGTCCGGCCACGACCAGACCAGTATTTCGTTTCGCCGTTTTCATCAAACTGATATTTAGGCGGCGCTTTTGGCAACGTCTTTTTGCGTGTTTTTTGCGCATCTTCGGACAGGCCAAGCAGTTCTTCCGGTGAAAAACCTTCTCCGGCAATCAACTGGAGCAGTTCCTGGCGCTTTCTTTCGCGCTCTGCGCGTTCTGCTGCCTCACGCTCTGCTTCTTCACGACGTTCTTCGATCACGGCGTTAAGCTTTTCCTGCATTTCCAGCAGTTGTTCAAAGCTGGTTTCTCGCGCAAAAACACGAACAGAGCGAATATTCAGGAGTAGCTTTTTTGTTGCGTCAAACGTTTCATTTTCACTCATCGAGTTAATCCTTATTTTTTACTGAACTGAAACCCAAGTTTACCCGTAGTTTTATCCTGCAAAACAATTGCAGCGTCAAACTTTTTCCCGGTTTTATTACTGGTAAAGCCTTTAATCTCTCCGGTTTTACCTTTTTTGATTAATGTCTCAACCTGATTTTGTGTCAGTTTTTTTCCTGACACTTCAGACCAGATTTTAAACTCGCACCCGGAACAGAAAAAGCCTTTAGGCCGGATAATAATTTCTTTACTGCATGAAGGGCAGGGGGCTTCGAGCCGGGACATGGAACCTTCTGATCTGGATTTTGCTTCCATATCCGGTTTGCCGTCTTTGTCCGGGAATGTTGTCTTGCATTCAGGGTAGCAGGAGCATCCCCAGAAAAAGCCATTTTGCCCCTTACGCTTACGCAGGAAACCGTTGTTACAAACCGGGCAGGGCGTGGCATTTGAAGAAATCGAAATTCCGTTCCTGTCCAGCTCGTCGATTAACCCCTGGACGTACTCATCATTTTCCTTAATAAACTCCTCAACTGTCAGCTCTCCGGCTTTGATCTGAGACTGCTTTTCAGCCCACAGAGCGGAGATATCCGGTTTAGTGATTTCAGGAGGCAGTGCAGCGCAAA
>NZ_JBLGUC010000004.1:0-6237 GCF_050030335.1 Enterobacter cloacae complex sp. 302F9
CAGGGGGAAACGCCTGGGATCTTTATAGTCCTGTCGGGTTTCGCCGCCACTGATTTGAGCGTCATATTTCGTGATGCTTGTCAGGGGGGCGGAGCCTATGGAAAAACGGCAACGCCGCATCCTTTTCCCAGCCCTTCCTGATTTGAGCGCCATCTCTTTATCCCGCCATTCGTGAGCCGGTAACGCCCGCCGCAGTCTCACGGCAGGAGCGTAGCGACCGAGTGAGCGAGGAGGCGTCATTTCATCGTCCCCAGCATTTCGCACTTACGCCCCACAGACGCATTTTTTACCTGCCACATGAAGCACTTCCCTGAATTCCCACTTCGATTTACCATATTAAGCCAGTATACACTCCGCTAGCGCTACGTGACTGGTTCAGGGCTGCGCCCCGAAACCCGCTAAAACCACTGACGCGCCTGCGGCTTGTCCAACACCGCGCCGACCGGGAAAAGATTTCCCGCCCGTCCCGGCGTTATCAGGAGGCCGGATTGGCAGACAAACGCAGCAAAATGCTCACGATGTGGGTGACCGAGGATGAGCACCGGCGTCTGCTGGAGCGCTGCGACGGTAAACAGCTTGCAGCCTGGATGCGCCAGACGTGCCTGGACGAGAAACCCGCCCGCGCCGGCAAGCTTCCCTCGATCTCGCCGGCGCTGCTTCGTCAGCTTGCCGGCATGGGGAACAACCTTAACCAGATTGCCCGGCAGGTTAACGCCGGTGGTGGCAGCGGGCACGACCGCGTGCAGGTCGTCGCCGCGCTGATGGCCATAGATGCCGGACTCGAGCGGCTGCGGCATGCCGTGCTGGAAAAGGGTGCAGACGATGATCGTTAAGTTTCACCCGCGAGGGCGCGGCGGTGGCGCCGGTCCGGTGGATTATCTGCTGGGGAAAGACCGACAGCGCGAGGGCGCCACCGTTCTGCAGGGGAAGCCGGAAGAAGTCAGGGAGCTTATCGACGCCTCACCCTACGCAAAAAAGTACACATCCGGCGTCCTGTCCTTTGCCGAAAAGGATTTACCGCCCGGGCAGCGCGAAAAGCTGATGGCGAGCTTTGAACGGGTTCTGATGCCCGGACTCGACAAAGACCAGTACAGCGTGCTGTGGGTTGAGCACCAGGATAAGGGGCGGCTGGAGCTGAACTTCCTGATCCCGAACACGGAGCTGCTGACTGGCAAGCGTCTCCAGCCGTATTACGACCGCGCCGACCGTCCGCGCATTGATGCCTGGCAGACCATCGTGAACGGCAGGCTGGGGCTGCATGACCCGAACGCGCCTGAAAACCGGCGGGCGCTGGTCACGCCGTCCGCGCTGCCGGAAACGAAGCAGGAAGCCGCTCAGGCAATTACACGGGGTTTACTGGCCTTGGCCTCGTCCGGGGAGCTGAAAACCCGCCAGGACGTCACTGAGGCGCTGGAAAGCGCAGGTTTTGAGGTGGTACGCACCACAAAAAGCAGCATCAGCATTGCCGACCCGGACGGGGGGCGAAACATCCGACTGAAGGGAGCCATCTATGAACAGTCTTTTAACGCTGGCGAAGGACTTAGAGCAGAAATCGAAAGCGCAGCAGCAGAGTACCGGCGAGATGCTGAAAGCCGCATTCAGCGAGCACGAGAAGTCTGTCAGAGCGGAACTGAGCGAAAGCGAGAAGAGAATCAGCGCCGCCATCCTCGACCACGACCGGAAGCTGTCCTCAGCCATGAGCCAGCGTACGAAAGGGATGCTGCGCATGGTCAGCCAGACGTGGCTGACCATCGTCCTGGTCTCCGTGCTGCTGATCGCCTCGAACGCGGCCATTCTGTGGTGGCAGAGTCAGCAGATACTCGACAATTACGTGAGCATCCGGGAGCAGAAGAGCACGCAGGCGATGCTGTCCGAGCGGAACAGCGGCGTGCAGCTCTCGACCTGCGGCGAGCAGAGACGCCGCTGCGTGAGGGTGAACCCGGAAGCGGGACGGTTCGGAGAGGATTCGAGCTGGATGATACTGGCGGGGAAATAGCACATGACAGAGCTGGAAAAACAGTTGCTGAGCGCATTAGAGCAGCTACAGCAGGACTACTCGAAAAGGCTGGACGAGTGGGAGAGCGCCTTCGCGGAATGGCGGACGATGTCTGGTCTTATGCAACGGGAGAACGCGGCGCTGAGCGAGCGCGTCACGGGCTTGAGCAGGCAGGTGCAGAGTTTGAGCGATCAGCTGCGCCGGTTGTCGAGCGGCTGAATGCCGTCGAGCTGCAGCAGGTGCGGGAGGCGCGGCATCAGAAAGCGCTGGAGCTCGAACGATCACAGCGACAGCGGGTATATCACGGTCCGTCCCTTTGATTCATTTCAGCATAATTCCTGCTGAAATCCTCTCTGCCTGTGTAGTAGATATGTTCTGGTGAAGCTTCGATTATACTATTGATAAATAGCATTTAGATTATAATTTAAGTGCATTCATTATGTTATCTTTAAGAGATTTTTATTATTGGCGTGAACAAGGAATATACACATGCTGTCACTTATTATTATTTTTGTTTTTCTTATCAGTGTATTGTATGCGCATTCTCGCGGTAAAATAAAACAAAAGTTTTCCAGGCAGTTATTTGATCATTCAACATTTATGGCTCCGATAAATATGTTTATGACAGGCTTTTCGAAGCTGCCGTCAAAGCAGGCATGGTTTCCCCCAGAAACATTTCCTGAACTTCAACCATTAATTGATAACTGGCAGGTTATAAGAGACGAAGCTGTTAATTTGCAAGGGCACATTAAATCATCTGAAAAAAATAATGATGCAGGATTTAATACATTTTTTAAGCGCGGTTGGAAGCGCTTTTACCTCAAGTGGTATGGAGATGCTCATCCATCAGCGGAGCGGCTTTGCCCAGTAACAACCCAACTGGTTAGCTCTATTCCCTGTATTAAAGCAGCGATGTTTGCTGAATTGCCTTCAGGAAGCCATTTAGGAAAGCATCGTGACCCTTATGCCGGTTCAGTTCGTTATCATTTAGGATTATCAACACCAAATGATGAACGGTGTTTTATTGAAGTTGATGGTGTACGCCGCAGTTGGCATGATGGTGAAGTGATAATTTTTGACGAAACTTTTGTTCACTGGGCTCAGAATGATACCGAGCAGACACGTATTATTTTGTTCTGTGATATAGAAAGGCCGATGAAGTGGCGGTGGTCACAAAAAATAAATAGGTGGATAGGTGGGGTGCTAATGTCAGCGGCAGCATCACCCAACGATAATAATGACAGGACTGGTGCTATAAATCATTTATTTAAATATGTTAATGCTATTCGTGATGCAGGTCAGAAGCTAAAAAAAAGGAATCGAAAACTATATTATTTGATTAAAAATGGAGTTATTTCTTTGATTTTTGTTTGGCTTGCTGTCTCAGTGTTTAGATGGCTGTGATTTGTTTTTTTCTATTGAGTCATACATAAATTTGGGTCTTCTATGCTCAATGTATGGTTATAGATAAAAATCGCCTGCTAAAAAATTCTATTGAAATCTTTTTAGTAAGAAAGGCCCGAATCTGACGCTCAGCGGGCCTTTCGTGAAGAAGTGCGGCAGTAGACAGATTTCATCTGATCACGTTCATGTGCTGCTGTGCAATTAAGCGTTTCTTTCGGAGCTTTCACGGTATTTCCTTCACGAAACCGGCCGCCATTCACTCTTGTGCATAGCCATGCAGCCGCGCAGAAATTATCAGGGGCGTTTTTCAGGGTTTGGGCCGGGGAAAGGTGCCGGAAACGGCCCTCAGGCCGCAGAAACGCGCTGAGGGGCTCTCAGGGGGTGCGGCCAAGAACTCTTATGTTAAATGCGGCGGTGTGGCGGGTTCTTACTTCACACATCATGTTGTCACTCAGACTGAGTCCAGAGAGAAAAAGCCCTCCGGCCGAAGTCGAGTAGTGTTTTACTGGTTTTTTTGCAGCCCCAGGAGTAATCGTCGTAGTACTTCGGATAGTTATTTGTATATATCTTGTGGTTTTATGTTGAGCTCTTCCGTTTTTGATGCTAAAAAGATTGTCATTACGCGGTGACTTGCCTTTTTTAAAACAAAAATGGAGATATCTATGCTTGATACTGACTGCATTACTGTTCTTACGGCCAGGGGTATTACTGAGATTTTAAATAGTGGAGGAAGCCAGGCTTGGAGACTTGATGCTACTCACGTAGCTAAGCTTCCGTACCTGGTTTGCGTCCAAAATTCGAAAAAAGACTGGGGTAGTCAGGAGGCTAAGCATCATCATGCATTTATGATCGGGAAAATATCCGGAGTAAGTCGAGCCCATGAAAACCCTAAGCGCTGGATCATAAATATTGATTCCTATGCTGAAATTGATATCCCTGGGCAGTGGGACGGCAATCGTAATCCAGTCTCCTATAGAAAACTTGAAGACATGGGAATTGATATCTCCAAAGTGGATTTCCAACCCCTACCTAAAGAGGATTCCTTAGTCTTGAATACGATAAAAGGCGGGGATGAATATGATGAGTATGAGGAGGATAGCAACAGAGTTAGGCCGATAAATCTAAAAGAGGCTAAAGCAGGGTTGGCTTTATATTTTGGTGTGAATGAGGATGATATTCAGATCACAATTAAGGGATGACCTTATGCCGTCACTCTCTGTTGAGCGCTGGTTAGCACTAGCTACTGCTGGAGATAGCCAGGCTAGATTTCATCTGGGTAAGATATTCTCATGCGGTCTTGGTGTGCATCAGGATTATAAGCAGGCTATATACTGGTTTCAGCTTGCAGCTGAGCAAGGCCATGATGATGCCCAGTTTAGTCTTGGTTGGGCATATCATCTGGGGTTAGGTGGATATAAAGATGCTCAAAAAGCTTCGGAATGGTATCAGAAAGCTGCTGAGCAAGGTCATGCAGAGGCTCAGTTTCAGCTTGGAAGGCTGTATGCTTTCTCTGATTTAAGAAATGATGCGTTAGCAGTCGAATGGTTTCTCTGTGCTGCGAAGCAAGACCACAGTAGTGCCCAATTTAAACTTGGCTGGATGTACCATCTCGGTATGGGCGTTGAGCAAAGTGATAGGCAGGCTTTCCATTGGTTTATTCTGGCCGCTGAGCAAGATCATGCAGGAGCTCAGGCATCTCTTGGTGAGATGTATAAAAATGGATGGGGGGTCGAGCAAGATGATGTTGCTGCGCAGGATTGGTTTTATCGTGCCAGAACCATGCACTATCCCTAAACCCGCCCTGTGCGGGTTTTTTTACGCCTACGTGTAAGAGGCTTGCGGAGCTGGCTGCTGCTGATTCATAACATGAAGCGTTATGGTAAATACATATTATGGTTATTTATTAGGAGTAACTCTGGGAGAGTGGGCTATGGGATCAGATGTTCAATGGCAGATAGATAATGGTTATTTGGCGCAAGTTATGGGGGATTTTTCGACAGAGTCGCCTAGCTTTGAAACGCCAATGTTTGGGCGATATTTTGATACCTTTCAAGCTGCTATACATGTTGCAAAAGCTTTCCCAGGGAGTACGTTGCAGCCATCAGAGTACGAAGATAAAACTGGGATGCTAATACGTCATTATTATGTGGATTGTCATCCGTATTATGATCGACTCCCTCCTGAAAAAAGCGATAATTTTCAGTATGATGAGTACCCTTCTGCTATTCATGTGGCTGCGTGTATTGATCAAGCTAGCAAAGAACTCGACGAACTATTGTTTGGTGGTGGATATGGGGAAAATGGTGAGGGGCATGCAAGCCCGATAATTTTATATTAGTGTTAGGGGCGGAGGGATATTATCCAATTTGTAAAATGATCTTCTTGAGATCGTTTTGCTCTGCGCGTAATCTCTTGCTCTGAAAACGAAAAAACCACCTGGGGAGGTGGTTTTTCGAAGGTTCAGTAAGTTGGGGAACTTCTGAACCGTGGTAACAGTCTTGTGCGAGACGTGTCACCAAATCTGTCCTTCCAGTGTAGCCGTAGTCCGGCCACCACTTCAAGAACTCTCGATACATCTCTCGCACATCCTGCTTACCAGTGGCTACCGCCAATGGCGATTTTGTCGTGTCTTTCCGGGTTGGACTCAAGTTGATAGTTACCGGAATGGGCGTGGTAGTCGGACTGAACGGGGGGGTCGTGCATACAGTCCAGCTTGGAGCGAACTGCCTACCCGGAACTGAGTGTCAGGCGTGGAATGAGACAAACGCGGCCACATAACAGCGGAATGACACCGGTAAACCGAAAGGCAGGAACAGGAGAGCGCACGAGGGAGCTAC
>NZ_JBLGUC010000005.1:0-2495 GCF_050030335.1 Enterobacter cloacae complex sp. 302F9
CTACTGTTAACGGCAACGCAGAAGAAAGGTTTACAGGGTAGCGGGCAGGGATGAAAAAAAAAAAATTGCAGTCAGGCCGGAACGGCTGCTGAACCGGTACAGGCGGGTTCCGGGCGCAGCGCCGGACCAGTCACGGAGCACTAGCGGAGTGTATACTGGCTTAAGATGTAGCATGGCAGTAACACATAGCATTAATGCCACATAAGACAGGCGCAGAAAGTGAAAGAAAACGCGTCAGGAGAAAATGTGATACAGAATATATTCCGCTTCCTCGCTCACTGACTCGCTCCGCTCGGTCGTTCGGCTGCGGCGAGCGGGACGGGCTTACGGATGGATCAGAAATTTCCTGGGGGATGCCAGGAAGATACTTAACGAAGAAAGCATAAGGCCGCGCCAAAGCCGTTTTTCCATAGGCTCCGCCCCCCTGACAAGCATCACAGAATCTGACGCTCAAATCAGTGGTGGCGAAACCCGATGCGGCTTAAAGATACCAGGCGTTTCCCCCTGGTGGCTCCCTCGTGCTCCCCCGCATTCCTGCCTTTCGGTTTACCGGTGTCACTCCGCTGTTATGGCCGCGGTTTCTCATTCCACGCCTGACACTCAGTTCCGGGAAGGCAGTTCGCTCCAGGATGGACTGTATGCACGAACCCCCCGTTCAGTCCGACCGCTGCGCCTTATCCGGTAACTATCAACTTGAGTCCAACCCGGAAAGACACGACTAATCGCCATTGGCAACGGCCATTGGCAAACAGGATGTGCGAGAGATGTCTCAAGAGTTCTTGAAGTGGCGGCCTTAGTGAGGCTACACTGAAAGGACAAATTTGGTGACATGTCTCGCACAAGACTGTTACCACGGTTAGGGGATCTGCCAGGATTACCTAACCTTCGAAAAACCACCTGCCAGGGTGGTTTTTTCGTTTACAGGGCAAGAGATTACGCGCGGAAAAAAAGGATCTCAAGAAGATCCTTTATAAATTAGACATCCAACCTCACAAAGAGGAATACTTAAATCATCTTGGTATATGTATCGGCCGGATTACATCTCATATAAGCCTCCTCCCCGCCTGACACCACACTTTGACCATAGCACCTCGCGCCTAACTCGATATACAGCCCACCATCAAGCCTCTTTTCACATAAAAAATGACCTATAGTTAGATGGTTAGTGACCAAAACTGATATGGATAAAAGGAGCTGGCTTTGAAAAAGATTTTTGTTTCAGTGTTCGCAGCGGCAGTTGCGCTTTCAGCCCTCACCGGCTGCACGCGCACAAGCTATGCCATACACACCAATGACGGTCGCACTATTGTCAGCGACGGCAAACCTAAAGAATCAGACTCAGGCCTGCTTGGCTATACAGACGCGAATGGTGTCAAACAGCAGATCAATAAAACCGACGTTAAAGAAGTCTCCGAAATTCCGCACTGAGCATCTTCTCCGAAAAAGGCCGCTAATGTGGCCTTTTTCTTTACCTGTGGTTCTCCGCCAAAATCCCAGCAAATTGCATCACCAAAGCTAAAAGCTTTCAGGGTTGTCTAAAAAGCACAAGACATAAGAGGAAGTGCGGTATTTTATAATCAAGCCCCCAAGAATTTACCATAACATCCGTTGCCCGCACCGCCTGAGACGCGTTCAGCGCGTTCCTGACGAAACCATGACAAAAACCACAACAAACCACCCCGGAACCCGTCAGAAACGCGCCTGTTAAATTTTAACGGCATGCATGACTATGCACCAGAATGACGCCATGCTCTTTTCACGCAAAAATCATCACCAGACGGGGAAAATCACCAGTGACCAGACAGGAATCCGCCGCCCTCAATATGGCCAAATTTATCCGCGCACAGACACTTCTCCTCCTTGAGCGGCTCGAGCAGATGGATCTGGATGAGGCTGCCGGCTGCTGTGAGCACCTGCACGATCAGGCCGAAGCGCTTTACGCCATGCTGAACGCACAGATAGGCGAGGAAAATGCGTGAAAATCGGTGAACGGGTGCGCAATTCAGTGCGCGGCCGTGAGGCGATGGCGGGGTGTCGGGGCGCAGCCCTGACCAGGGTATTTGTGATGCCGGCGCGTGCGCGGTATTACAAATGCACATCCTGTCCCGGAACGGACACCGGGAAACAGCAAAAAAAACCGGGCGGCACGCCCGGAACTCAATCAAGTTAGATTAGATTACTCTCACTCGTCCATAACAGCATCATGGAACGACGACCACCGTCCGTGACGGCCGCCTCGTTTAAGTATGGACAGAAATACAGAAAATGCTCAGGACGAAATGTAATGAATGCGAACGGATTCAAGAAATTCGAGCATGACAGTCCTTACGGCCGGTTCGGTTTCAGACAAAATCTGCCGGTATGCATCCAGCATCATGGCTCCGGCATCCCCTCCGGCACGCCGTAGCCAGACCGAAACAACGGACACAAGCAGGTGTCGCTCATCATCACTAAGAGTCATCAGGGCTCCGGAAGAAAAACCAAACATGGCTTAC